>NZ_AHJG01000091.1:0-3661 GCF_000241145.1 Candidatus Nitrosarchaeum limnium BG20
GAATCTGTACCTAAACCAAAAAAACTGACAAAGAAAGAACTAGAAGAAATTAAAAAAGAAGAAGAAAAAACATTAGAAGAAGAGCTAGAAGAGCAATTAACTGATGAAGAAATTGAAAATTTCCAAATTGAAAAAGTCGATATGGAAAGATTGACAAATAAAATCTGTGATGTTTTAGCTGAACGTGAATCAGAAGGAATGTTTCAAAGTGAATTATGGAAAAAACTCAAACTTACAAGTAGGGATGGTTCTAGACTCGCATTAAAATTAGAAAGAATGGGAACTATTTACCGCGAAAAACTTTTAGATAAAGGTCGATGGACGTACAAACTAATTTTAAAGAAAACACCAATTAGTACTCTGTCAATTGAGAATGCACCGTGTCTTGTTTGTCCTGTGGAACAAAAATGTTCACTTGAAGGAGAAATAAGTCCTAGAACTTGTCAATTCATTGAAGATTGGGTTCTTGCTGACATGAAAAAACCTGCGAAAGTGAAATGAAGTTACTAGATGCACGTAAAGATCAATATAGAAAATTAGCTCATGAACAAGGATATCGAAGTCGAGCAGCATACAAACTAAAACAACTAAATCACTCTTATCGAATCATAGGACCTGGCTTTTATGTTCTTGATTTAGGATGTGCACCTGGAGGATGGACACAAATGGCAGTCAAGTTAGTTGGTAACAAAGGTAAGGTGGTAGGCGTAGATACCTCATATGTGGAAGAAATTCCAGGGGCTCATATTATTAGAGAAAATATTGAAAATGAATTTTTAGTAGATGAACTTCTATCATATTTTGAACGAAAAGTTAATGCTGTTATTTGTGACCTTTCTCCACAAGTAACTGGAAACTGGTCAGTTGATCATGCTATACAAATTTCATTGAATTACTCATGTTCAAAAATTATGGATAAAGTTTTGATGCATAAAGGTAATGCAATTTTTAAAGTATTTGATGGGGAATATTCAATGGAGTTTAGAGATTATATAAAAAAGAAATTTTCTAGAATTAATCTAACTAAACCTGAAGCAAGCAGAAAACAAAGCAGTGAATTATACTATGTCTGCTTGGGGTTTACAGGCTAAACCTGAAAAAACATCAATTATTTCTTTTATGTTTGCATTTGTTCTAAACCCTGTAGGACAAAATGATGTAGGGCTTGCTATGTATCCATTTTTCTGTAAATTTTTTATTGCATCTTCTAATTTTGGTGGAGATGATTTCATTTTAGCCGCAATTTCATCTAGTGTAAAGTAAATCCCTGGCATTTCAGATTCCTTCAAACATTTTTGTAATGTTTTTTCACACACTTTGTCTACTGATACTTCTGGGATTTCTAAAATCATGTTTTCCACAAATTCTTTATCGAAAATTTTATCAATCCATAATGGTCCTCCTATACTTAGTTTTGATTTACATAACTCACATTCATAATATTGTTCTAGTACTATTCTTCTATCCCCGCAATTTTTACAATGAAGAATATACCCAATGTTTTCTTTTTGATCCTGTCTGATAAGAACTTGCACGTATATTCTATAATAATGCATATTGCTTTCTGCAAATAATGGGACAATTTCAACTCCAATTCTTCCTGCAACCATTCTAAGACACCCAAGCATTAATCTAATTGCCATTTCATTTCCATATTCTACTCTTATTGGAATTCCACCATACTTTCTTTTACAAGCATTCTGATAAAGACCGTTTAATACCTGAAGATCTGTGGCTGTAGTGGAAAGAATTCCACCATGCATTGTAGCTCTTATACCGCAATCAAAAAACGGAGCTGGAGAACCGAATGGGTCTATGTCTGTAATTGAACCTCTTTTATCTTTTTTTGAAAATTTACTTAAAAATCTACACACTTCCATTTCTGAAAATTCAATATTTTTTAATTTGTTTAGTTGAGCTGAATATTTTGCCATTTTTAGTGCAGTTGGATTTAGATCATTGATAATTACTTTTTCTATTTGTAATTCATTTGCAACTCGTAATCCTCTAATTCCAACACCTGTTAATCCCTCCAAAAATATTTTTGGTCCCACAAATTTTTTCAGAAATGAACTATATGCTATTACTGAATAATCTCTATTGACCCTAGCTTTTGGATTAAAAAAAGCTGGTTCTTTTGGTGGAACCTTATCAGTAATCGATTTTTTTGGAACTAGTACTTTGGTTTTACCCTCAATGATTTCGACAAATGTTTCATCTGGAATTTCCATTTCTTATTCTGCAATTGTTTAGCCTATAATGGTTTAATACGTGTGCTTTAAGATAAAATCCGTGCAGATTTGCGGAGTTGATGATGCTGGACGTGGTTCTATGTTGGGCCCTCTTGTGATTGCTGGAGTATCTTTAAAAAAATCTGATGTATCTAAACTGAAACTACTTGGTGTCAAGGATTCAAAACAATTAACTCCAAAACTGCGAGAAGAACTTTATAAAAAAATAATTTCACTTGTGGATAATTACTATGTGGCAAAAATCTCTCCAAAATTGATTGATGCAAGTGTTAAGAAGCATGACCTTAATCATCTAGAGGCAAAATATATGGCAAAAGTAATTCTGAAATTAAATCCTGACACATCGTATGTGGATTCATGTGATGTAAATCCTAATAGATTTGGTAAAGAAATTTCAAAGTTATCAAACAACAAAAAAATTCGTTCATATCATCATGCTGATAGTAGGTTTATTGTTGTCTCTGCTGCATCAATCATTGCCAAAGTCACTAGAGATCGAGAAATAATGAAATTAAGAAAAAATCATGATTTGGGAAGTGGCTACCCATCTGATTCTAAAACTATAGATTTTGTAAAGTTGTATTATAAAACAAACCAGATTCTTCCAGTTTTTGTGCGTAAAAGCTGGAAACCAACTCAAAAAATTCTAGAAAGTTAATTATTTTAGAAATTTTGCAATTACCATTGCATGATCCTTATCATATGGATGAAGATCTATTACCTGTAATATTTCAAAATACATTTCCATTTTTTCAATCTCTTCATCTACAATTTTTTTTGGTGATTTTGTAACGTCTATACTCCTTGTTTTTATAACTAAAAAGAAATAACCATCTTTTTTTAGATACATTTTACAATTTTCTATCGCGATATTTGTTTGATCCGGCTGTGCAATGTCTACATATACAACATCTACTTTTCCAAATACTGAAAAATATTCTTTTGGTCTTCTTGCATCTTGTAAAATTGGTATTATGTTTGCTCTATGAGAAGCTACTCTATCTAAAAAATCTCTAGCTACTCTACTTGCATGCTCTACTCCAAAAATTAATCCTGTCGGTCCAACAATATCTGAAATGTGACTAACTGTGGTACCTGTCGATACACCTAGATATAATACAGTTGATTTATTTTTAAATGGAAATATTTCTAAACCGTTCATTATTGCTGCTGCTAATTTACTTCTAAATGGATCCCATAATCTGTATTCAGTTCCTTTTTTTGTAATTAATTTTTCATTGTATACTTGATTTCCAATAACTAAATTTTCAGTGGCTAGCTTTTTTTCACCATCTGAGTTTATCCAAAAAAATTCATAATTACCTTCGTTCAAACTTTGATCTCTTTTTATTTTTATTTGATTTAGAATCTGTTCTGTCTCTATAGTTTCTATTCTCTCTTTGTTTAGA
>NZ_AHJG01000090.1:0-526 GCF_000241145.1 Candidatus Nitrosarchaeum limnium BG20
ACAAGATTTTTGTGATTGAATTATCACAGAATGCCATCCAGTGAAAAATTTTTCATATCCTACAGATTGAGCATGACCTAATGTCACAGTTGAGTCAAATATCATAGTGGTTTCAAAGTTTTTCTTTTTTCCAAATGATTTAGAAAGTTCCTTGTACGTAATATCATTTTTCAGTTTGTTAATTTCAGCTAATTTGTTTCCATTAGAATCAAATATGAACAGACTTGTAGAATCAAGTTCATCATCGTAAAGTGGAGTCTCATTAAATATACAATGGATAAATTTGCTCCAATTGAATACAATGCCTAAAATTCCTATTGGGATTTCTGAGCCCGTATTATCTTGATACACATTACAATAAAATACAATTTTTGTGAATCCCTTAATTTCTTCATTGATCATCTCAAATCCATAATCTTTATTTCTATGATTTAATGCATTTTGAAACCATGATGAGTTTTTTATGTTTGTATCCCTCAAATTTTTTAAGGTGTTACCATTTGCCACTACATTTCCATCTAAATCG
>NZ_AHJG01000089.1:0-507 GCF_000241145.1 Candidatus Nitrosarchaeum limnium BG20
AAGTGTCGATGTTTTTGTCGGTTCAGGTGATGGTTCAGGTGATGGTTCAGGTGATGGTTCAGGTGATTTGGTTGGTTCAGGTGTTGATTTAGGAGTTGTAGTTGGTTCTGGTGTATTCAAAACATCATTTACAGTAATTGTAATTGATTGCCTATCTGTTGCAGAACCTTGTTTTACAACTATATCAAATGTGTATGATTTTGTACCTTGCAGATTAGTTGGGGTCCATGAAAATAATCCAGTGTTTGTATTGATTTTTGCACCAGTTGGAGGATTTTTGTCTAGACTGTACACTAAATCATTAAGTGAACTATCAGTTACTTTGACAATAAAAGACAAAAGTTTTCCTTCATCAATTGTCAAGTTTTCTATTTTATTGAGTTTGAGAGTAATTGATGGGGTTGCTGTGACTTCATTTGATGCAGAGCTTGTGCCAACAGAGTTTATTGTTGAAACCTTGTATGTGTATACAGTTCCAGTAGTAAGACCAGTATGAGAATAAGTTGT
>NZ_AHJG01000088.1:0-2826 GCF_000241145.1 Candidatus Nitrosarchaeum limnium BG20
ACCTACTTCTGCCAAACCTCGCAAAATTTCAGATACATCTTCTAGGATCACCCAATGTAATTGGATATTTTCTCTAGTTGAGAAATGAGCACTACCAATAGAGAATTGCTCACTTAGTTGAGATATTTTTTCAAGTTGATTTGGATAAATTTCCCCTGCTGGGAGTTTAATTCTAACCATGGCATAATCACTAGTCATTCTAGTTCCATATGCCCCATGTTGCAGTCTAAATCGTCTAAAGCTGTCTTCGTCGTATTTGCCTTGACGATACAACTTTACAGTTTTTGCAAAATTCTCTGCCTCTTCTATACGTGCCCAATTGATTTTAGGTTTAGATGAATCTGGATATGCCTGCTTAAGGTTAGATATTGTCAATTCAATAGAAAGTTCTTTGGTTTATGATATAAATTTTTGATATATGGAAGTTTAGGTGATAGAATTACATGAAGATACAGGAATTTTCCTAATTGAAGAAATAATTTCATCGTAGAATTAGGTTCTCCTAAGAAATCATGATGTGAAAACAATACTTTTTGAAAAAAACACAGACATGCTCAAATAATCTAAAAAAGAAGTTCGTTTAATGTTCAACAAAAAAAGAGTTTTGACTTTTTTTATTTTTATGGGGTTATTTTCAGCTGTTTACCAAATCGGTGCAATTAGTACAGTAAATGAAGAAGAAGCTGCCATGTTTCTAGATGAATTCAGTAATCTTGTTGATGGAATTGATGGGTTCGGAATTTTTGTTCATAACTTGACAATTGCACTGCCAATGTTTATTCCAGGATTTGGATTAGTTTGGGGGTTATTCGCAGGGTGGTCAACGGGTTTTGCATTTGCCGCAATTGTGACATCAATTCCTGCATTGGCAAATTTTCCACCTCTTGCAATTTTGTATCTTTCGCCATTTGGAATAATGGAGTTAGTTGCATATTCTTTGGGAATTTCGAGAAGCTACATGATAATATATGCAATTATCAAACATAGATCAATAAAACCGCAGTTATTAATCACATCAATTGAGATAGGAATTGTGGTGGCATTGCTTTTGGTTGGCGGGTATTTGGAATTTGCAATGATAGATGGAGCTGAAAATATAGTTCCAAGTATAGAGGATCTTTAGAAAGTAAACAGCAACATAAGTTTCCAAAGTGGAAAAAACATGTGGTAAAGTATTAATTGGTTCTCAGAGGTATCTTTTTCATGCAAAAAGCCACAGTTGCAGAAAAATCAGAAAAGATATTCACAGATGTTAGTGAAGTAGAGATTACTCGTGCAATTGCAAACGAATGGCATGCAGTTTTAATTGATAGGGCACAGTCAGATGTAATAATTATCGGTGCAGGTCCTGCAGGGCTAACTGCTAGCAGAGATCTTTCCAATATGGGTTTCAAAGTGTTAGTAGTTGAACAAAACAACTATCTCGGTGGTGGTTATTGGTTAGGAGGCTACATGATGAATCCAGTTACAGTAAGAGAGCCTGCTCAAAAAATATGGGATGAATTAGGAGTACCATACAAAA
Organism: Candidatus Nitrosarchaeum limnium BG20; assembly: GCF_000241145.1. Lineage (NCBI taxonomy): Archaea > Thermoproteati > Nitrososphaerota > Nitrososphaeria > Nitrosopumilales > Nitrosopumilaceae > Nitrosarchaeum > Candidatus Nitrosarchaeum limnium. Next base: position 1,523 of record NZ_AHJG01000088.1, read on the forward strand.
AAGTTTCAGATGGACTATACATTACACCTGGACCACATGCAGTTTCAAAGCTAATTGCAGCAGCATGTGATGCAGGAGTTAAATTTCTTAATCTTACAAAGTTTGATGATTTAGTATTGAAAAATGGCAGGGTTGCAGGAATTGTTGTGAATTGGATGCCAGTTTCAGCATTACCAAGAAACATTACATGTGTGGATCCAATTGCATTAGAAGCAAAAATGATAATTGATGCATCAGGTCATGATTCTGTTGCAGTAAAAAGATTGGTCGATAGAGGGTTAGCAGAATGGAAGGGAATGAATCCAATGTATGTTAATGAAGGTGAAGAACACGTTGTTCACAAAACAGGAGAAGTGTATCCAGGGTTAGTTGCGGCAGGAATGTCAGTTACTGAAACACATGGACTTGCAAGAATGGGTCCAACATATGGCTCAATGTTATTTTCAGGCAGAAGAGCTGCTGAAATCACTGCAGAGAAAATTAAAGAGTTAGAAAGATAAACAATCAATAGTTTATCAAATCATTGAAGATTTCAAAAATATTTTTGTATGATGAACCTGCTATTTCTGAAATTCAATTAGAAAGACTAGTTGATTTTCTAAAACAAACATTTACAGTGCAAGTAGAAAAAAGAGAGAATATTTTAAAATACTCAAAAAAGGACACAGCTGAAAAAATTGCATCTTGCAGAATTTTTAATCTCATAAAACCATTTGAAAGACACATTCCAAACAGAGATGAAATTGTGTTTGAGCAAGAAAACATCAGGAATACTTCAAAAACAGAAAATATTATCATGTATGATGGATTTGAACTTCAAAAAATTCTAACAGAATTAATCCCAGATGGAGATTCAGATTCATTCCACATATTCTTTACAAACAAATTAACATGTACTTATGACTATAACGATTACAGATACCATGGAAGGGCCTTAATTGGAGCCAATCCTTCAATAATTTCCACCACTGGAATAATCGAAGCGCCTGCAAAGCCAAGAGAGTATTATTTAGAATTGATGGCAAATTACACTCAGGGCATAAATGTTGATACCATTAAACAAAAGTACAAAGGAACATACCTGGAATACAATGATTATAGACTATCAAAAATCATAGAAGGATATCTACTACAGGCAATATTTTACTATGAAACAGCAGATGCATTTTGTAATAAACCAGAGTGCAGATTGTTTAATGCTCATTGGCAAAAAGATCTAATATACTCACAAATAGAAAACTGCAGATTATGCGAAAATCATCAACAAATATTAAAAAACTTAACGATGTAAAATTAGATAGCAG
>NZ_AHJG01000087.1:0-1435 GCF_000241145.1 Candidatus Nitrosarchaeum limnium BG20
TTTACCTGAACAAAAGGTAATTGCAGTAAAAAAACTCAAAGAAGAGTATGGACAAGTAGTAATGGTTGGGGATGGTATCAATGATGCTCCTGCGTTGGCTATGGCAACAACTGGTATTGCCATGGGTGCACATGGAACTGCAATATCTGCAGATGCAGCAGATGTAGTATTTCTTGTAGATGATATTGCAAAAACATCTGATATTGTAGAAATCAGTCAAAGAACATTGCAAATAGCAAAACAGGGTATCTTTATTGGATTAGGCGCAAGTTTTGTCTTGATGGCAATAGCAAGTGTAGGATTGATCCCGCCTGCTATAGGCGCATTACTACAAGAAATGTTGGATGTAAGTGTAATTCTAAATGCATTGCGTGCAAGATGATGATTTCTGATTGAATGTGATTTCACCACGCCTTATTCTGAATTTTATGTTTCTATAATTGATCAATGAGCAACTTTTTTGTAACTTCTATGACAAATTTTTACAAACTTAGCAAGAAATTTTTCATGCCGTTCTAATCTTCTAGTAAAAATTGATTCTTCTGACAAAAATGCCAGATGTTGTAATCTCTTTTCATTTATGGCATGTTTTTTAAATGAAATTCATCTCGTATACATAAATTCCAGTAAAGACGTACTATAATCATGAAGAAAATTCTTGTCCCAATAGATGGTTCTCCAAATTCTGTAAGAGGATTAGAAAAGGCAATTGAATTTGCTAAAAATGATAATTCTTCTATAACTCTTCTTCATATTGCAACACTTCCACCTGTGCATGTAATTGGACATTCTAAAGACAAAGTCAAAAAATCTTTGGCAAAAAATGCGCAGAAATTTATCAAAGACGCTGAAGACCGATGCATAAATCAAAGTATACATTTTACGACAAAGTTAGTTTATGGTTCTGATCCCCCTTATGATATTGAACAATTTGCAAAAAAATACAAACATGATTTGATTGTGATTGGTGCAAAAGGAAAAAGTACTTTAAAACGCCTATTTTTGGGAAGTGTTTCAAGCTATCTTGTTGAAACAACAAAGACTCCAGTTACTGTGATAAAATAAACAAGTCAAAAATTAATAATTTTTAGCCCATATGGATTTCTGATTATTAATCTTCAAATGATACCCAATAAAATTATCTTAAAACTTTAAGTTTCGGTATTTTATCTGAGATTTATGTGTGAAACTCTAGATGAAATTCATGAGGCACAACTAGCTGCAGTTATAGCTAGAATGCGAAAACAACAATCAAAGTCAGAACAACAATCTATTTGCAACTAAAAATTTATTTCAATATTATCCCAATATCCATAAGGTTAGTGTGCGTAAAGTCTGTTTTGATATTACATTTTTGTTTTTGAAAGAATCTTCCAGAATCACTGTTTTTTAAAAATTCTTTTATTATTGATTCATCTATTTTTATATTTTCAGT
>NZ_AHJG01000086.1:0-776 GCF_000241145.1 Candidatus Nitrosarchaeum limnium BG20
ATACTATTTGTAGTGACAGCATCCACATCATTTTTGTTAATCAATGGAGTTAAGCACGTACAACAATCAGAGAGTATTTCACATCCAGCTCGCTCTAGCTCGTTTGTATAGCCAATTTTTCTTGCTTGTTCTTTTACAGTTCTAGGACAAAATATCATACATCTTTTTTGAAAAGAGCGACCCTTTAGTTTACCAACAAGATCAGAGATCTCTTCTAATCCCAATTGTGGGCTACCAAGTGTTATCAAGTCACCTTTTTCTGCTGTATTTAGTTCATCATGAACATTTTGCATCTCTTTTTGATCAAAGTCAACTTTTTCACAACTAGAATCCCCATCACCAAAAAGAAATTTGGCACAAGTCCCAGATGTCCCCATACCACCACACATTGCTTTGCATTGTCTATTATCCATTTTTCCAAGACCAGAAATATTCACAGAAGTATCTCCTACTTTTCCTGCAAAAAATCCAAGCATCCCATATGTCAATTCATTTGGATCTTTTACCTTCATTCTAATTGTTAAGTTAGGAGAGTCTTCTTTTCGTATGGAAGAGTAGGGACTTTTTCCAGTTATTGCACTTGCAAGTGCACTAAATGCACTCTCCTTGTTTGTCTTTAGATTGTCATACGAGTTTGCATGAATTGCAGCATTGCTTTCTGCAAATGCAACTTGAGTTCCTTCTTTTGGTATATCAAATATTTCGTAAGGTATGCATGAAAAGGATGGAGTAACGCCCATTGCTTCATACGAGTTTTTAATTGAGAGTTGTTTTGA
>NZ_AHJG01000085.1:0-828 GCF_000241145.1 Candidatus Nitrosarchaeum limnium BG20
GCAGGTAAGTCAATGCAGATCTTGTGGAATTGGTATTTTGGAGTGTTACAATTTTTGGGACATTTTATTCCAAGCTGGAGAAAAGCATTTTTAGAGTTGCCAAAATTGATTCATTCTAGTAATTGGGTTTCTGATTACACTAGTATTATGAAGGAAAATGGCCTTGATGTTACACTAGAGTATCATACGTTTGGGTGTTGTTGTATAGTTACTGGAAAATCCGTCTAGATTTCTGCTCTAACTATGCAGAACTAGGCAGTTTTAGAAAATTCATGCGTATTTTTATTCAATTAATATTGCTGGCTTGAATGGCCTTGCATGTCTTGCCTTTCCTTTAGGATCATAAATCTCTGAATCAGTTTCAGAAAATACATCAATGTCTACACCAAATTCCTTCTTTCCAATGTCTATCAATTCACTAACAAGGAATTTCTTTTCATCAAATTCTTTTGATTGCAGCTTCATTTCTCTGATCTCAGTTGGTTCTGATAAGATATCTTTGATTGTCTTTTGTACAAAGTCTGGAATCTTTTTGACATCTGCAGTTTCTGGATTTGCAATCAACTCCTTCATGACAATTCCCATGTTGGTTTGTCCTGACATCACCTTATCTAATATGGAGTGATACACTTTGGACTTGAATGAATCAGCAGTATAGATTGTAATCTTTTTTGGTGTAATCTTTGTAACTTTTAAAATATTTGCAATATCGTCGATTAGTAATTTTAACAACTCTTCTGACTGAATTGCTGATGCATTGATGCTATCAGCAGAGTATTCAGGCCACAAAGAAGTTGATACTAGAGTATGGTTACCGAGTTTTTCCCA
>NZ_AHJG01000084.1:0-4480 GCF_000241145.1 Candidatus Nitrosarchaeum limnium BG20
TGCTTTGATATATTCTTCGAGATGCAATGCTTTTCTTTTCTTATGTGTACCTTTAAAATGATTGTCAAAAAATTGTTTTATGCAGGCTAAATACGTTTTAAAGCAAAATGATCTATTCTATCTACACTCTATGTTCTGATTATACCTAGTTTTTATAAAATTAATTCTCTTGAATTAATCCATTTCTGACAATTGCATCCACCCCATCCAAAAATATTCTATCTTCAAGTTTTTCATTTTGCCACAACATTGCACGATTTTTATACCAACTTGGAATTATAGGTGATTTTGATTCTGATTTTATTGAATGAGTGTCAAACGGAATAAATTTAAGAACGTCATACATTTTTGCTGGGTTTTTTAATATTTTTTCATTATTTTTGCCTTTTTTTATCTCATCTAATATTGAAAAACCATTTGAAATGGATAATTGAGTTGTTTTAGCCACCTTGTTTTTGGTTATTGGTACATCAACAATTTGTTTTAATGCATCCAGATAAAATTTATCGTCGATTATTCCATTTATCCACCATCCAGTAATCTGATGTAATAATTTTTTTACTGCATATGATGAATAAAGATCATCTGATAAATAACTCATTGAATTTTGGTTTACTACTTGTTTGAGAGGTGACATTACATTAAATTTTTGTCCTGAAACATTAGAAGTTATTGTGGATTTAATATCAGTACATCTTTCAGAAAAATCACTTATACAATCATTGTATTGTAATTTATCTGCATGAAGCATTCTCTCTATTGATTCTACATTGTGACCTTTATGTGACAAAATAAAATGCGATAATTCATGTGATAAAAGCCATGGAAATTCAGTATTGTCAAATGCTGAGCTATACTGAGAATGACTTGAAATTATTATTGCATGATTACTAGTTCGATCTGCCCCATAATGTGCATACAATCCCTCATATCCATATCTCATCATTAACTGATTACCTATCACTTCATCCAAAACTATGATATTCAAATTCACATCATTTGAATTTGAATTGCTAAAATACTGTCCAGACAATACACAATTACTTTCAAGTAGGCTATCATTCATCTTGTATAGTTGAAAATATCTTTTAACTATATTTTCTATCTCTTTAATTTTGGTTTCTTCAGAGAAATTACAACTTGATTTATCTGTAATGAATGTTAATTGCCATGAAATGCTATTTGGAGAAGATTCAGCATATGCATAGTTTGAGATTATTGAAATAGATGATGCCAAAAGTACTGATAACAAAAATAAATTTTTTATCTGAATCATTTTTCTAGACAACTCATTATTTGCTTTATATCGTATGGTTTGTATATCACATCAGTCGGATTGACTTTCTGCAGTTTTTTCTTGGTGGCAGCACTCATGTCTGCTGTAACCATGATTACCTTGGTTTTTGGGTCAATCTTACGAATCTCATCAAGTAGGTAAAATCCATCAAAATCAGGCATCATGATATCTAAAAATACTGCCTCAGGGCGAATTTTCTTAAATACGTCGATGGCCTTTTTTGCATCTGTACATCCTTCCACGGTTGATATGCCTTTGATTTCTAAATACTCTGAAAAAATATTTACTGCGTCAGGATCATCATCTACAACTAGTATTGTAGATTGTTTTTGTGAATGCTCTTTTTTATTTTGTTTATTTTCAATATGGATCCCTTTACCTGTTTCCCACAAAAATTTACACAAACTTTGCATATTTCTTACTATATCTTTTGAATTTGTAACCATGACCGATTCTTCACTCTTATTTTTGTTTGAATATGATGATGTGTTTCCTGACATCAATACTTGAGATTTGTTGCAAACCAGACGTCCTGATGTAGGAAGAGTTGTAATTTTGAAATATTTTATTCCTAATCTCTGAATATACTCTCGTTTTGATTCCAATTCATCATCCGTCATTAATTTGATTATGACTTTGCGTAGTGTTGCATTTTTGATTGCTTCTCTAACTGGTGTATAGTACATACGAATTAAATCCGACGGTGCCAAAACAATGTGTAACTCATCATTTGTTTCATCGATTAATTTTATGATTTGATCATAAATGTTATTTCTGTTAGAAACAATGGTTAATTTTGGTGTCTCTACTTCAGACTCGTGTAGTTTTAGCTTTGATAATATATTTAAGAACTTTGAACTATTTTTTTCCAAATTTTCAATTTTTTGTTTTTGTTTTATTATGATGTTTTTTAAAATCGTCTCAGGATCATTTGCTGAAAATTTAATTGGTGATGATAATGTTGATGTTGCAAATCCTAAATTTTTTAGATTCTCCAAGATTTTGTATGTTCTTACTCTTTCAATTTTCGTAAATGTACTAATTTCACTTGCTTTGGAAGACCCCAATCTAGCTAAACCCACATATGTTTGAGCCTCATCTTCCTCTAATCCAAAATCACGAAGGATGGTGATTTCATCCAGTTCATTATTTTGATTATGCTCATCCCCATTCAGGATGATTTCTTGAGTATTCAATGACAATTTAATGAATATTTGTTATATCTTTTGGTGTGTTTACGCTATTCACAAACAACATGCTTGGCAAAAAAATTTATCGCGTTTTGCCCTATTGTGCTAGCTTGTTTTTAACAAGCTACCCTTTAGTTCATAAATTAAGCAAAAAATACCATGAAACTTAAGAGTAAATTGTTACTGGAAGTTGTAATTTTATTCATTTTGATTGGAGGAATCTCTGCTATTTCTATTATTAACACAAAATATGTTCAAGAAACATTTTCCAGCATTAATACTGAAACACTTCCAATCTTAAACACATTAAAAAATATGCGATATGCCTCAACACATCTATCTGCGCTTACAAATGAAATTATTTTGATAGAAGATGAAACAAGAAATGCGTCTGAAAATGAATTTGCTGCATTAGAAGAGACATTGGAAACAAATTTCTATAAAATTGAAGAGGCAAAACTTTTGTTTAATGAATCCTTTTCTGAGTATTCTGATATTGTATCTAAAAGTTATCCTCAAGATGTTGATCAAATTGAACTTGTGGCAGAAAAGTGGAATGAAATGCTGTTTATTTCAAATAAAATGATTCAATTGAAAACTTCAGGTGCATCAGGTGGAACAATTCTAAATCTGAATAATGATTTTGATTTTTCTTACGTTGAAATGAATATGGCAATTGATAAAGCAATTGAACTAACTACAGCTAATATTGATCAAAGAGAAATTTACGTTGAATCTTTACTCCGTAATGTGACTTGGAGTATTATTATTGCATTGAATTTATTTGTTGCAACAACTCTTATTATTAGATTTTATATTTTAAGATCCATTTCAAAACCCCTTAATAAAATTAAAAGTGTTACTCGTGATATTGCTAAAGGAAATTTTGTATTATATCCTGAAAAAGGAAATGATGAAATTTCAGAATTAGGAAAAGACATCAATATTATGTCCAAAGATCTTAAAGAATTAAATAAAAAAATGATTGACCAAGAACGAATGACATCGATTGGAGGATTGGCAATCCGTCTTGCACATGACATTCGAAATCCATTATCGGTAATACAAAATGGTTTTGAAATTATTAAACTTAAAACAAAAAATAATTCTGATCCCAGTTTAAATTCCAACTTTGAGAGTATAAGTAGATCTGTTGCAAGAATTACTCATCAAATTGATGATGTTCTAAATTTCATAAATATCAGTGAATTACATAATAGTAAAAACTCATTGTCTTCTATCCTAAAATCAACTCTTCAAAGTATGTTGATTCCTGAAAATGTAAAGATAATTCTTTCTGAAAATGACTCAACAATACTATGTGATTCTTCTAAATTGAATATTGTTTTTAAAAATTTAATTGATAATGCTTGTTATGCGATTAATGGGAATGGAGAAATCCGCATTAGAATCATTGAATCACAAGATGATGTATTAGTCGAAATTGAGGATTCTGGTTCTGGTGTTCCTGATTCTATTCTTGAAAAAATCTTTGAGCCTCTATTTACCACAAAACAAGTTGGTACCGGTCTGGGATTATCTAGCTGTAAAAGTATTGTGGAGGCTCATGGTGGTAAAATATCTGTCAGGAATAATCCTACAACATTTACAATAAGATTACCAAAAAACCTCCAAAAAACTGAAGAATCTACGATAAATAATTCCCCAAACTCTATGATTGAGAGCATTTCTTACTCCTAGATGTTATCGAGTCATTTTTTAACGCATTCGTTTGTAATTTGATTACAAACAGAAGGTCTTAAGCTAATTGATGAAATAATTATTCAAGTTGAAAATTAATTTGAATGGTTATCTGCATACTTTACTTATTATATCTTTCTCTGTTTTACTCTTAACTGGAAGTTTTACTGGTGCTGGTTTAGCTTTTGCTAATTCTGGTAACGGTGCTGGTAACGGTGCTGGTAACGGTGCTGGTAACGGTGCTGGTAACGGTGCTGGTAACGGTGCTGGTAACGGTGATTCCTCACAACAA
>NZ_AHJG01000083.1:0-4049 GCF_000241145.1 Candidatus Nitrosarchaeum limnium BG20
GTGTATCCTCTAGAGTGACAAATGAGTCATTATCTGCTACTGGAGGATCATTTACAGGAGTTACTTCAATTGTGGTAGATGCTATATTGCTGTCCACTATTCCATCGTTTGCATGGTATGTGAACCCATCATCACCGTTAAAATCCTGATTTGGAGTGTAATCGAAGCTTCCATCAGAATTTAGTGTTAGAGTTCCAAATAGTGTGGCCACATCCAAAATTGCACTTAGAAGATCACCGTCTGTATCTGTATCACCATTCAGAACACCTGGTGCTGGTACAAACAATGTTGTGTCCTCTGGAGTACTGTATCCATCATCATCTGCTACAGGTGCACTATTTACGTTGATTAGTGCTTGCGGTAGAGGTGTTGATACAGGTGTTCCATCAGGTGCAAGATAGTTTACTACAGAGTTTGCCAAGTCGTTAACGGGTAAATTCAAACCAGAGACATCAGAGCCTGCAGTAAATGAAACAATGAATGTTTCACCTGCAGAGAGTCTGCTGTCATTGTTTCCAACATATTGTGCAACATTTTCCCAAGTAATTGTCGTCTGGCCTCCGGCCTCAACTATACTTGTAGGAGGAGTTGAAAAAATTATCCTCAGATACAATGTTTGAATTTGTAGTCTCAACCAAGTTTACCTGAGTTGGTGATGTGTTGATTACAACATCGGTAAGAATCTGGTTAACGATTGTATTTAGAGAATTAAAGTCTGCATTAAATACTCTGGAAGAACTCCCAGCAACATGAATTAGTTGGTTTTGATCAACACTAGGTCCAATACCAATTGCATAGATAATGATGTTTTTGCTTGCTGCCTCAGATAATGCACCTGATAACAGGTTTACATCTATGTTGTTAAATCCGTCAGTAAAGAAGATGATTACCTTTGGTTCCCCTGCGGGTGGATTTGCCGCATCAAACAGATTAATAGAACGATCAATTCCTGCAAAGAAGTTTGTACTTCCACCAAGCTGGTTCATTCCATTTAGTACGTTTATCACATTAGGTAAACTAGAAGTGATTGGAATAATTGTCCTGCTAGATGAGGAGAAAGCCACTACGCCTGCTTTGTCCCTTGAAGAACTAAGAAGATTTACAAAACTTTTTGCAGCGTTCTTTTCCTGTACAAATTCGGTTGGACTAAGACTTCCGGATTCATCAAGTGTAAGAACAACATTTAGCGGAAGTGTCTCAGTAATAGAACCGCCATATCCAGCAACAGATATTGTAACTGTGGTAGTGTCCGGCGAGCCAGTACCAAATAGTACTATATCAGTTGGATTTGCGATCTTTGTTACTGTAACATCATTTGCAACTTGAGCAAATGAAACACCACTTGTAGTTGTTCCGAGCAACATTAAAGCGAGAGTTATTGTAAGAAATTTTGTCATTGTTTTAGTCATTAAAAATTTTAAATTGTAATTTTATTTAAATGGGATCATTTTTCTGAAATTTATTAACACTTAAATAAAATAAAAAAACTATTTTTTGATATTTTCTTACAAATAATAATATAAAATTCATAAAAGATTCTAATCTCAGATTCAATTCTTTTTTGGGCCCAGCCCCCTTTTTGGGTACAAAAATGGGCCCACAGGGACTCACCCCCCATCATGGGTATTATTTTGGGCGCAGTTAGGCGTGATTTTAATTATTTAGCTTCAATAACATTTTAGCAAGATTCGCACCAATTTTTTTTACTTGTTGCTCTTGTTTTTGATCTTTCATAGTACCATCCAAATTAAAAACCTCATGAGCTTTTGATATTGCAATTTGAGTTGGAATTACTATTACTCCAATATTTTCAAGAATTGCACGAACATGAACCAATCCTCGCAGTCCTCCCAATCCACCTGGTGATGCACTCATTATTCCTGCCACTTTATCTTTAAAACAAGACATTGGTGATTCGTCATCACCTTGTCTTGACGTCCAATCAATTGTGTTTTTGAGAACTCCAGAAATTGAACTGTTGTATTCTGGAGACGATATTAAAAATCCATGATGAGATGACATCAGTTCTTTTAGTTTACGTGTGCTAGAAGGCAATCCTTCTTTTTTTTCTAAATCTTCATCATAAAGTGGCATCGGATAATCACGAAGATCAATTATAGTCACATCTGCACCTGCTTCACTTGCTCCAGTAGATGCTATCTTGATTAATTTTTTGTTAAAAGAATCAGTACGTGTACTTCCTGCAAATGCAAGAATTTTTGGCTGTGTCATTTCTTTTTCCTCCATTGTACAACCCAATTATCAAGTTGTTTCAAAATCTTTCCTAGTTCATGTGTTTGTTTTGTTATGCTGTATTCTACACGTAAAGGTACTTCTGCATAGATTTTTTTTGTAATTAGACCATGCACTTCAAAATCACGTAATCTTTCAGATAGTACAGTGTTGCTGATCATTGGTATGGCTTTTTTTATTTCATTGAATCGTGTAGATTCATTTTCAGAGAGTTTTTTTAAAATCAATAACGCCCATGTTTTTCCAAGAACACCCCATATTTCATTAGCGTTACACGCTACATGATTACGTGTTCTTTTCTCTCTTTCAAATTCTGTTTCCATACCTAGTAGCAAAACACTACCTAATTATAAAAAGTGAGCGTGGGATTCAACTTTTTAGAGATGAATTTCTCAAAAATCAATTTTGCCCATCTTCCCAGTGTTGTAATCAAGTATTGCCTGATTGATTTCGTCTTGAGTATTCATTACGAATGGCCCATAACGAGTGACAGGTTCGCCTAATGGAATTCCTGCAATTAGTAATACATCTAATGGAGATACAGATGCTTTAATACTGATTTCATTTCCTTCTTGCTCAAATAGAATAATCTGTTCTTTATGTGCAGAAATTTGTTTGTTTCCAAACAATCCTTCTCCATTAACAACATATGCAAATGCATTATAGTTTTGTGGAATAATTTGTTTTACTTGTGCATTAGGTTGTATAGTGAAATGAAGATACATTATAGGAGTTCTTGTTTCAATTATGGCTTTTACTCCCATTGATTCCCCAGCAATTACTTTAACTTGTACACCATCCCTTTGCACGATTGGAATTTTCTTTGATGGTAATTCTTGATAACGAGGGTTCATCATCTTGTCTTTTTTTGGCAAGTTAACCCATAATTGAAATCCATGTAGTGTACCACCTTTTTGTACAAATTCTTTTTCTGGCATTTCAGAATGAATTACGCCAGAACCTGCAGTCATCCATTGAACATCTCCAGATTTTATTTTTCCTGAATGTCCTTGGGAATCTTTGTGTTCAAATGTCCCATCAATCATGTATGTAACAGTTTCAAATCCTCGGTGTGGATGATCTGGTGCACCTTTTGCATTTCCAGGAGATATTTCAATCGGGCCCATTTCATCTAACAAAAGAAACGGATCAAATTCTCTAAGACTTCCATTTGGAAATGCTCTGTGTACTAGAAATCCTTCACCTTCCATTGTTGTTTTTGCATTAATCACTTGCAATATAGAGCGAGTCTTTGTCTCATCTCTTTCAAGTTCTTGGTTTGTGTTTTGTTCCATAATATATCATACCAAGTATGGAATTTAAAGATGGTAGTAATTACATACTTAGTAGGTAAGTATAACCATACCAAGTAATCCGATAGAAACTATTCTCTTTAAGTAAATCAAATGCATATTACAAGTAATGAAAACTACATGGATCGGAATAACTATCGGAGTTTTTGTGGTAGGAATGGTAAGTGGTTATATAATTTTTCAAGCACCAAACCAATCAGCTACGACTAACACACAGACGGAATTAGAAAAATATCAAATTGCAGAGCAACTTGCAACACAGCACATCAAAACATTTGACAATTTGGATTTTTCCGATCATGATTTTTCAGACCATTTTTTTTAATCCTATCCACGATTATCCACGTCTTAGGCACATGAAAAATTTATCATTAGATAATTTTTTCACATTTACGATCATCATTAGATTTTTTCATTGAATATTAATGGGTGTGAATTTTACATATAATACAAAAAAAAAANAAAAAAAATAAAAAAGTATAG
>NZ_AHJG01000082.1:0-700 GCF_000241145.1 Candidatus Nitrosarchaeum limnium BG20
TGTGAATTTAAGTTTGTTTTTCACATACGATCATCATCATTGTCAAAAAAATCTACATTACTATGAAGTTTTTCCATTATTTGATATAATTTATCACTAAAGCATATCTAGTTTGGTCACACTATACATTTGATGAGTAATTACGATTTTCCAAAAGATCTGACAAAACCAGAGTTGAAGGAAAAACTTGAATCCCTAATTGAGTCTCACAAGAAAATATGCAAACTCTATGAAAATGCACGAGAGCGTAAGAATTCAGAGATGGCAGACCGTCTGTATGCCGAAAGCAAACAAGTCTGGAAATCAATTGAAGATACAAAAAAAGAAATTTCTAAAAATCTTTAGCTATTCTGTACTGTGACCTTTCCATTTAATGATATTGCAAATACAACTGATGTCAGCGATATTGCAAACGCTGTAAGATATATCAAATTATATGCATCTGGTGTTGGAAAATTTCCTGAAACGTTTGTTACTGTGCCACGATGCATTTGTTGAAACATTCCGGCAATTGATGGCCCAATTGATTGGCCAATCAAATTAAGCAGCAAAGTCATCCTAAGTGCAATTCCTGCAAACTATATTGGCGTAGATAACAAAACAACATTAAATCCACTGATAAATGCTAGTGACAATCCTGCGCAATCACTGTAAGTGTACTCGTAGTTATAGAAACCACTAGTACCGCAATTATTCCTGC
>NZ_AHJG01000081.1:0-1034 GCF_000241145.1 Candidatus Nitrosarchaeum limnium BG20
TTGACCTTGCTATTATTATATTAAAATTATCTTTTCCTAAAAGAAAATATACTCACTATTCTCACTTGGTTCACATTATACCTAAAAAACGGTGAACATACAATTTTCTATCATCACTAGCGTCACTAACAAAAAGAGGTTAGAGTCTAATTTCCATAGAGGATCACTAGCCCACCCATTACTTCTAGAGCAAAAATATCACCAGTGAAATGAATCCTATTGCAGATACAATTAATCCTGGTTTTGTTGCATTGTTTTCTTTTCTTTGTTTTATTGAATGAACTACCTCTATTGTTGCAGAAAGTGCAAATGGGATGATTAAAGTTTGAATAATTATTTGGATTAATAGAGAAAATTCTAAAATGGTAGAATCAACATCTTTCATACTAAACACGGCCTGACTTTTGCTGAGTCATTATCCCCAAAAGCACCAGTAAACCTGCAATGACTGTAGCGTCAATCTGAATGAGTTGGTTACTTGTTAATGCCATTTTTAGTTAAACCTTATTTTGAGTTAAAATCATGATTTTATTTCAACACCGTTTTCTTTTCTTCATTGCTAAGTGAATTTTTTAATCTCATCAGATTTCCTATAGTTTTCCAGATATTGGTGGTATAGTGTTTTCCACTTGTCAGAATTGGAGTCTACATTTTTTAATTGAAATTTATCTTGAAAACCAATTTTTGTATTGTACTCTATTTTACGCCTATATGGTTTTGATTCATACATAGAAATTTCACCCCAAGAATAGTATCCATAATTCTTTTTTTGTGCAAATTCTACGTAGGCCATAATTTCTGGATTTTTCTTAACATGTGTAAGCACCCACACAAATCCAGGTTCAGCAAAATCTTGAGATAAAACTTTGGTATTAACTAAAATACATACTGCTTGTACCTCGTTTAAGAAATTTTCAAGAATCCTGTCTTCTAATTTTCCACCATTGATTTTTAGAATATGGGCAGGAGGATCTTGCACCATAGCATTTATGATTAATTTGGCATCTTCGGAATTGTATAATCGTTCATTTAAT
>NZ_AHJG01000080.1:0-686 GCF_000241145.1 Candidatus Nitrosarchaeum limnium BG20
TGAAAATGTTCTAGGTTCTAATTCACCAATTGTCAATCCACAATACGGACACGCGTTATTTTGAGAGAAAATTTTTTCAGATTTATCAGATGAAATCATGACATCTCCTTTTGATGCTTTGATTGCAGTTTGGATTGCTTCAAATAATCTAGATCTTTCTGATTTTTCTGTCTGAATTCTATCTACTACAATCTCGATATTGTGCCATTTCTGCTTATCAAGGGTTGGAAACTCCCCATCTAGGCTCAAAATTTCCCCATCAAGACGTATTCTAGAGTACCCATCTTTTTTTATTTGTTCAAATAATTTTTCATATGTTCCCTTTTTTCTTTGAATGATAGGGGATAGTATCAAAATTTTCTGTCCAACAAAATCTTTGAGAATTGAATCGCATATTGTTTCTACGGATTGACTAGATATTTTTCTAGAACAATTTGTACAATAGGGAATACCTATTCTTGCAAAAAGTAGTCTCATGTAATCATAAATTTCAGTTGTTGTTCCAACGGTAGAGCGTGGATTTTTGCTTGTAGTTTTTTGCTGAATTGATATAGCAGGCGAAAGGCCTTCAATTGAATCAACATCCGGCTTATCCATCATTTCAAGGAACTGCCTTGCATAAGCAGAGAGTGATTCTACGTATCGTCTTTGTCCTTCTGCATAAATTGTATCAAAGGCAAGAGTTG
>NZ_AHJG01000079.1:0-685 GCF_000241145.1 Candidatus Nitrosarchaeum limnium BG20
CAACTCTAGCCTTTGATACAATTTATGCAGAAGGACAAAGACGATACGTAGAATCACTCTCTGCTTATGCAAGACAGTTCCTTGAAATGATGGATAAGCCTGATGTTGATTCAATTGAAGGCCTTTCACCTGCTATATCAATTCAGCAAAAAACTACAAGCAAAAATCCCCGCTCTACCGTTGGAACGACAACTGAAATTTATGATTACATGAGGCTACTTTTTGCAAGAATAGGTATTCCTTATTGTACAAATTGCTCTAGAAAAATATCTAGTCAATCTGTAGAAACAATATGTGATTCAATTCTCAAAGATTTTGTTGGACAGAAAATTTTGATACTGTCTCCTATCATTCAAAGAAAAAAGGAACATATGAAAAATTATTTGAACAAATAAAAAAAGATGGGTACTCGAGAATACGCCTTGATGGGGAAATTTTGAGCCTAGATGGGGAGTTTCCAACCCTTGATAAGCAGAAATGGCACAATATTGAGATCGTAGTAGATAGAATTCAGACAGAAAAATCAGAAAGATCTAGATTATTTGAAGCAATCCAAACTGCAATCAAGGCATCAAAAGGAGATGTCATGATTTCATCTGATAAATCTGAAAAAATTTTCTCTCAAAATAACGCGTGTCCGTACTGTGGATTGACAATTGGTGAGTTAGAACCTAGAACATTTTCA
>NZ_AHJG01000078.1:0-986 GCF_000241145.1 Candidatus Nitrosarchaeum limnium BG20
CATGTATCTGCATTAGAAGAAGTACTAAAGGGAAAAAACCAAACTCAAATTTTTGTCAAAAAATTAAAAGAAGAGATGACTCTAGCTGCAGAATCTCAACAATTTGAACGTGCAAAAGACATTCGTGATACTTTGATTAGATTGGGTAGTCTTCAAACCAAACAAAAAATGGAATATGTTGAGAATTCAGATGAAGAGTATTTTGGAATTGGGTATCAAGATCAAACTGTGACTGTGATGAACTTTAGAATGATTAATGGTGTAATGCGAGATAGTGACAAATTCTTTTTTGATCTTGTGGGTGACAATGATTTTTCAAATTTTCTTTTTCAATATTATACTGTACACAAAATTCCAAAGTTTATCTTTGTAAGTGAAATGCCTAAAAATAAACTACTTTTAGAGTCATTACTATCTGAGCATGCAGGATTTTCAGTTGAAATTATCCTCCCTCAACGAGGAAAGAGAAAGGATATCGTTGATTTGATTTTAAAAAACATTGCCTTAATCCACTCAAAAGGTGGAAATGTCGGTTTAATGGAATTAAAAGAAGTGTTGAATCTTTCTATAGTTCCAAACATCATTGAATGCTTTGATATTTCCAATCATGGTGATGAATTTGCGGTGGGCTCTATGGCTAGATTTGTAGATGGAAAACCACACAAATCTGGATATCGTAAATTCAAAATCAAAACAGTTTCTGGTAGAGATGACTTTGCAATGATAAGTGAAATTATCAAACGAAGATATCTTAGGTTGCAAGAGGAAAATTCACAGTTACCTGATCTGATATTAATCGATGGTGGAAAAGGTCAACTTAATGCAGCACTCAAATCATTGCAGTCAATGGGGTTGAGTCTTGATTGCATTTCACTTGCCAAGGAAAATGAAGAAGTATTTGTCCCGAACCAGAAAGACCCGATAATCATTCCAAAAGATAAGCCTTCGTTGAAAATTCTACAACATGCTAGAGATGAGACTCATAG
>NZ_AHJG01000077.1:0-12102 GCF_000241145.1 Candidatus Nitrosarchaeum limnium BG20
CGTCCAACTACTTTACACAATCCTTTGTAAGATGAATAAATCTCACCTGTAGAGGAGCCTCCTGCTTTCATAATTGCAAGAATGACGAGTTTTTCATGAAGTGGATATGATTTCAACGATGTTTCTTCTTTATTTTCTTCAATTTTCAATGATGCCTCTCTAACATGTTCTTGGGTGACTTTGTCTGATTGTTGTCTTTCAGCAATTTCTCCTGCAACTCTAATAAGATCAATGGCTCTTCTAGCGTCACCATGTTCCCCTCCAGCTAAGGCTGCACAGAGGTTTAAGGCTGGATCTTCAACAGAATTGGGAATGAATGCTTCTTTGATTCTCTCCTCTAAGATTTTTTTAATTTGTTCTACATTATAATTAGTAAAAACCACTTCTTCTTCACCTAGACTACTAATCACTCTAGGATCTAGTTTTTCTTTGAATGTTAGGTCATTTGATATCCCTACCAAGGTTAATGATCCTTGTTTTAGACGTTCGTTTGCTCGGGTTAGTTGGTATAGAATGTCTTTACCTGTTTTAGATACTAGTTGAGCAAGGTAGTCTATTTCATCAATGACAAAAATTGCGTTAATTTTTGATTCATCAATATTATTCAATATTCTTTTGAAAACTTCACTAATTGCTAGACCAGTGCCTGGTAATTCTTTATCAGTCATACCTAACTGTCTCCCAAAACTCACCAGTAATCCATAGAGTGTTGTTTCCTCTTTAGAATTTGAATATACTAATTTTATTGGAAATTTTGATTTTTCTACCCTATCTTGAATTTTATTTAGTACTTTTTTTACTACTAGGGTTTTTCCTGTTCCTGGTTTACCATAAACTAACAAGTTTGATGGTCGTGAATGTTTTAAGATTGGTAATAATGATTGAGTTACTTGTTCTTGTTCAGAGTTTCTATGTTGTATAATATTAGGAATATAAGTAAAATGAAGTATGTCTCTGTTTTTAATTATTGATTTTCCTGATTCAGCTGCATCGAGTAATCTATCAATTGGATCAGATATACTCACACACCACCATTTCTTCTCAACAATAACATAATGATATCTAGATAAAGAGAGTAAAGAATAGAATAGTTATTCTAGTTTAGTTTGTAATTAATTATTTTTAGTTAGATTTTAGATTTTCATTAAAAAAAATTAAAGAAAAAGATAGAGTGGAAAAATAGGTGTGTGGGTTATCTTCTTTGTTAACAATTTGTTAAGTTTATGTTAAAAAATCATCCAAAAAGGCCATTTTAACCCCATTATTTCCATTCCAGGCGTTAAGATAGATGTTAACAATGTGAATATCCTCAATTAGACCCCCTCATTTCCACTCCAGGCATGAATATCCTTACTAATTATACTCAAATATGACTACCTTTGTTAATAACAAAAAATAACCCAGGCGTGGTCTAGGCAGTCAATGTTAACAAACCTCTTAGTTAACAAATATTCTGGGATCCATTGAACTGTTAACATTAGATCCTCATAGATCTCAAAGATGGCAAAAAAACGTATTCGTATTGATATGGAGGATGCAGATGGAGCACGATATGATATAAAATTAGAAGGTAATGTTACCCGTGAGAAGGTTCTTAAAATTTTTGAAATGATGGACTTGATGAATATAGAAGAAGAGCAAGAAACCACCAATATGGATTCAATAGGCTCAAAAATATGGCATATTGTCGATAAATTCTTCCCAATGGGAAAATTCACATCTACAAACATACTGGAAAAATATGAAGATGAGTATAACGAGCCTGTAAAACTTAGTATAATCTCAACATATCTATCCAGATTTTCTACTAAAGGTAAGATAGATAGGATTAGAACTGGACGAGAATGGACATATCAAACCATTAAACTAAGTCAAAAACATCAATAAGTTAAGAAATTGTTATCTTCCGTACGATTA
The DNA here is from genome assembly GCF_000241145.1 of Candidatus Nitrosarchaeum limnium BG20. Classification (NCBI taxonomy): domain Archaea; kingdom Thermoproteati; phylum Nitrososphaerota; class Nitrososphaeria; order Nitrosopumilales; family Nitrosopumilaceae; genus Nitrosarchaeum; species Candidatus Nitrosarchaeum limnium. The sequence goes on from NZ_AHJG01000077.1 coordinate 1,918, forward strand.
GTCTATCCTTTCCCAAAATCAATTTAACATATTCTCCCTTTTGAATATCCATATACTTTCGAAACTGTTTTGGGATGGAAATTGTTCCTGCTGAAGTGATTTTTACCAAAACCTCATTTTCTTGTACAGACATAATTCTATTATAATTTAATAATATATATAATTTAATATTTTATTATGTTTATATTTTATAATCAAAATTGTCAAAATAAACCTATTTTTTTATAGAATTATCTAAAAACGACTTTGAAAATTAGTAATAATATTTTATGCTATTATGGAATTAGTTTGTAATGTCTTAATTTTTTCTTTTCCTTTTTCTGTAATTGAATAGGTATATGGTTTTGAATTTGTATTTCGTTTAACATAACCATCATCAAATAATTTCTTCATTAACCTTGATGTGTGTTCTCTACTTCGTTTTAATGTGATTTGTATGTCACGTGATGTCATAGCTTTGTCTGTGATTAGATGCAACACATAATCTACTGCATTATTGTGATCTAAATTAGGCATACGATTAGTAGATACAGACTCTACTTTACTACTAACCTCTGTTTTTATAGGCTCAATTGGTTTTTCTATCACTTGTTGATTTTTAGTTAATTTTTCTAAAAATTGCTTTAATTCTAGGTTTGGTTCTTCAATTTTTTGCTCCAAACCCTGCATTTCTATTGAATCTAGGCGTATTTTCATATCAATTAATTGTCTTTCATAGTATTCTAAACGCTCTAATTGTGATGAATCAATCATATCACCTTTAATTTTGATGAATGGACGTACTTTATAGTATGAATACAAACCAACCAAACCTATAACAAATGATGCTATTACAACTAAAATCACTTCAGGATCAGGAATTTCTATTAACATCACAAAAATTATTCATATGTTGTGATTTATCATGATTGAACAATATTATTTTACACTTTAGATTAACAACAACACACATCACAATCACACAAATCTCCCTCATATCATATATTGATAATTAGAATATCACACATTACATGCCTGACGTATGAGCCTGTCAATCACATCAATGACCTGTTCTTCTCTTTCTGGGAATATATCACTCTCATTTATCACACGTATCTGCTCAGAAAGTTTGGATATCACATCAATATCATCAGGTAAAAGTATGCCTAGACCACGTAAAAGTATGATTGAATAGAATAATGCAATTAATTTATCTCTAGATTGCCCAACTTGTCTATAATACGCACCTTTTGTAATGGAGAACTTGGAGTTGAGAAGATCTTTCTGATTTAAAATAATTTCAATTTGTCGTTCAGTAAACAATGATTTTTTGATAATTTGCCGAATAATATTATTAAAATTAGATTGATCAAACTCTACCATAGCTATACAAATCTGTATACCTCACCACAATTAAACTTTAAAACACCATCTGCAAACCCCATTTATGACTGGAAATAAAGTTGAATTATTCTTAAAATCTGAATTAAAAAAGAAAAATGCATTATTGTTTATCTTAATTGATTCTGAAGTTTCAAAACTATCTTCATCACAGAAACTTGCAAAAGACGTTGAGAAAATAGGCGCCTCTGCAATTCTAGTAGGAGGTTCATCTGCAACTGATCAAATTGAAATGGCCGAAGTAGTCAAAGGCATTAAAAAAGGAATTAAAATACCAATTATACTATTTCCTGGAAATGTTACTGGAGTTGTACCTGATGCAGACGCAATTCTCTTTAGTTCATTAATGAATTCAGAAAATCCCTACTTTATCACACAAGCACAAGCACTTGGAGCACCAAGTGTTCTCAAATTTGGTTTAGAGCCATTACCTACAGCATATCTGGTAATTGGAGATGGAACTTCAGCATGGTTTGTAGGCTCTGCACGAGGAATTCCATTTGAAAACCAAAAATTGCTGCAGCATATGCATTAGCAGCTCAATTTCTTGGAATGAGATTTGTTTATTTGGAAGCAGGCTCAGGAGCAAAATCTAGCGTTACTCCTGAAATGGTAAAAACAGTAAGAAAAGCCTTTAATGGATTTTTAATAGTTGGTGGAGGAATTAGAGATGTTAAAACTGCTACAAGTTTAGTTAAGCAGGTGCTGATGCATTAGTTATTGGAACTTTTCTAGAGAAAGGTGGAAGTATTAAAAAATTAGAAGAGATAGCAAAAGCAATTCAAAGAAGTAAGTAAAGAAGATTGTATTATGTCTGAAAATGATGCAATTTCTCGTATTAGTAGTATTAAGATGCCAGATTACTATCTTGATTACTATTCTAATCTATCCAAAGACACCTATACTATTTTTGAGCACGCAGCTTTTGCAAAATCTACATTAGTAGATTCATCAGGAATTATTGAGCCTAAAATTGCATTTGATTTAGCTGATCGAGTTGCCAAAATGCACGATATTGATATCGCTGATCCTTTACGAGAATTATTACGAATTCATGGTAAAGAACTATCCGCATTAATAATATCAAAAGAAATAGCACTTGGAAAATATTTACTTGCTGACGCTACTTTACAACAAAAACTAGACTTGGCAGTTAGAGTCGGTCTTGCTATAGTTACAGAGGGTGTAACTATAGCTCCATTACAAGGAATTAGCGAAGTTACAATAAAGAAAAATAAAGACGGCTCTGATTACCTCTCTGTATCAATTGCTGGGCCTATGCGTTCAGCTGGAGGAACTGAATCAGCAGTTACGATACTAATTGCTGATCATGTACGAAAAGCAGTTGGATTATCAAAATATCAAGCAAATTGTTTTGATGATGAAACTGGTAGATTTGTTGAAGAGCTTCGAATTTATGAAAGAGAAGCAAGCAGTTTTCAATTTCATATTTTAGATGAAGATATTGAACGAGTTATTGCAAATTTACCTGTAGAATTAGATGGTGTAGATACAGATCCTTTCGAAGTTGTAAATCACAAAGGAATGACTCGAATTAAAACAGATAGAGTTAGAGGAGGTGCTTTAAGAGTTCTAAATGACGGATTAATTGGAAGATCCAAAAAATTACTAAAAAGAATTGAACTCTACCAATTAGATGGTTGGGAATGGCTTGGAGATCTAAAAGGAGCAATTCAGACTGGAGATAATCAAGAAGATGCAGCTGCTAAAAGAATGCGTGAGGTAATTACAGGCAGATCTGTATTATCCATGCCTAATAGATTAGGTGGTTTTCGTTTAAGATATGGAAGATCTTGTAATACAGGGTTTGCTGCTGTAGGAATTCATCCTGTAATTGCTGAAATTTTAGATCATACAATTGCTGTAGGGACACAAATCAAAATAGACATTCCAGGTAAAGGTGCAACTGTAGCTTTTGTAGATTCAATTGATACACCAACTGTTCGGCTGAATAATGGTGATGTTGTAAAAATAAAAAATGTAAAACATGGAATTGAAAATTAAAAATGAAATTGAAAAAATTCTTCATTTAGGAGATATTTTAATCTCATTTGGAGATTTCTTAGAAAATAATGCACAGTTAGTTCCTACAGGCTATGTAGAAGAATTCTGGATTGAAGAATTAAAAGAAAAATTAGAAAAATATGCTCCAAATGATAAATATTTAATCCAATTTTTAACTAAAATTCCAACTTTAGACGAAGCATTGAAACTATCATTAGATTTTCAAATACCATTACATCCACAATACCTATACTTTTGGGATCAAATATCCACCGAGGATCTCTTACAAATTATTCAACCAACCAAAATTAATGAAGATTCAATAGAGTATTCTATTGAAGTAAAAAATATTCTTGAAAAACTAGGAGTTCCACATAGAATGAATAACACACAAATAATTCTTGAAGAAACAGAAGCAAAAATTTTCTTTAACTTACTTTTTAGAAACAAACCACAAATTAACGACTCATCAGTACCTCAAATAATATCAAAATCATCTGGAATTCAAATTAAAAATAAATTCTCAACTTCAATTGGAGTAAGAATAGGAAGACCTGAAAAAGCAGCAGCTAGACAAATGAAACCACCAACACACGTCTTATTTCCAATTAATGATAAAGGTGGACCAACAAGAGATCTTCTCAAAGCATCAAGACAAGATAATTTTTTCACTAATATTTTTAATAGATATTGTAAAGAATGCAATGAACCATCTATTGGAATAAAATGTTCTAACTGTGGTACTAAAACCACAATAATCTATCGATGTAATAATTGTCGTGATAAACTTGAAACTCAATACTGTGAAAAATGTAAACGAAAAGCATCTTCACATTCTCACCAAGCTTTTCCATTAAAAGCAAAATTGTTACAGGCACAAGAAAAAACAGGCATACGTGCTCAAGAACCCTTTAAAGGAGTTAAAGAATTAATTAATCAAGATAGAATTGCTGAACCTTTAGAAAAAGGCCTAATTCGTCAAAATTTTGGATTAACTGTTTTCAAAGATGGTACTGTACGATTTGATGCAACAAATTCTCCTCTCACTCAATTCAAACCATCATGGATAGGAACATCTGTTGAAAAACTGAACAGTCTTGGTTACATGCAAGATATTGATGGTAAACCACTTACAAATCCTGACCAGATAGTTGAACTCCGAATGCAAGACATTATTATTCCAAATGAAAGTGCAAGATATCTTGTATCTACTTGTAAATACATCGATACTATCTTAGAAAAATTTTATGAAAAATCAACTTTCTATAATGTTAAAAACACAGATGAATTAATCGGTCATTTAATAATTGGATTAGCACCTCATACATCTGTAGGTATTGTGGGGAGAATAATTGGCTACACAGAAACACATGTTTGTTTTGCAACTCCAAACTGGCATTCTGCTAAAAGACGAGATGCGGATGGTGATGCTGATTCTATAATGCTTTTAATGGATAGTCTTCTAAATTTCTCTAGACAGTTTCTTTCTGATAGAATTGGTGGATTGATGGATGCACCATTATTAATTCAACCACTTGTATTACCACACGAATCACAACCTCAAGCACACAATCTAGAAGTTGTTAAATTTCTTCCACTAGAATTTTTTAAATCAACAAATAACCAAAACAAAGCATCAGATGTAAATTGTGTGGAAATAATCAAATCTCGTCTTGAAACAGAAAGACAATTTTATGGATATTATTTTACTCATTCTACATCATCCCTTACTACATCAAAATCACGTAGTGCTTATTCTACACTGGGATCAATGCTTGATAAATTTGATATGCAAATTAAGAATGCTGAACTAATTGATGCAGTTAACACATCAGAAATTGTTTCCAATGTAATATCCACTCATCTTGTTCCTGATATAATGGGAAATCTACGTGCTTATGCAAGACAGAACTTTCGTTGTACTGCGTGTGGAAAATCATATCGTAGAATGCCACTTATTCAAACATGTATTTGTGGTCATAATTTAATTGCAACAATTACTAGAGGCTCTGTAGAAAAATATCTTAAACTTGCAAAGAAATTAGTTGAAAAATACAATGTTGGTGAATATCAAAAAGGAAGAATTCATGCTTTGTCAGATGAAATAGACTTAGTTTTTGGAAAAAACAAAGGCGATCAATCACTTTTAACTGATTATAGTTAGTCTACCTTAGTTTGACATACTCATATGCACCAAGTTTACTATCAAAACAATAATGTACTTTTTGATAGTCTTTTCTGAATGCTTTAACTTTTGAAAGAATTTTCTTTGGATCTTTCTTCTCAATTACTACCTCTTTCATATATGATGCAATCTCTTTCATTTCATTTTGTTTCATACCTAATCTGGTAATCTCAGAAACTCCTAATCTTATTCCACCTGGATGGAAATAATTACGACCAGCTTTGATATCTCCAGGAATTAGCTGTCTATTTACAATAATGTTTGCTTTTTCTAAATCTGCTTCTACTTTTCCACCATCAGAATAATCTAAAACATTTACAGCTATTTGATGTGATTCTGTAAATCCACGACTTTCTCCTAATACTTTGAAACCTAAATCATTTAGAGATTCAGCAAATACTTTAGCATTTTTTATAACTTGATTTGCATAATCTTTTCCAAATTCTAATGCTTCTGTAAAAGTCACTGCTTTTCCAGCCATATGATGAATGTGATGACTGCTAGTTAATCCAGGAAATGTTGCTTTCTTGATTGCTTCTTCATGCTTTTCAAAACCCAAAACAAGTCCACCTTGAGGTCCGAATAAAGTTTTATGAGTACTCATTGTCATAGTGTCTGCACCTTCACGTAATGGATCCTGAAATCTTCCACCAGCAATTAATCCTGCAACATGAGCAGCATCATAATTGATATGCATATCAAAACTTTTTAGAAAATCTGCTAATTCTTTTACAGGGTGTGGAAACAAAAACAATGATCCACCAAACATTGCCATCTTAGGAAGGTGATTTGCTTTCTTTAATTCCTCCACTTTCTGTTTAGTTTTATCAACATCAATTGTCATTTCTTCAGCATCAAATGGGTAAAATTCAATTTCTAATCCATGAACTAATCCTGCAGTTCCTGAATGCTCCTTCTTACCATGAGAAATATGACCACCAGCTGGAATTGATGGTGCTAACATTACATCACCTGGATTTGTAAAAGCAGAATATACTGCAAGATTTGCAACTACACCAGAAATCGGTCTTACATCTGCAAATTTGGCTTTAAACAACTTTTTTGCAAGCTTCATACATTCAAATTCAACATCATCAATGTAGACACAACCTGCATAGACTCTTTCACCAGGCCAACCTTCAGCATATCTGTTGCCAAAATCTGATATTATTGCCTCTCTGACTGCTGGACTTGGTATATTTTCACTTGCGATCAACGGAATAGAATTTTCAAACCATTTATGATGTTCTTTTAATTTTGAGAAGATTTTATTGTAAGATTCTTTGTTTGCTGATTTGACCATGTTCTGCGGATTTATTTTCCCAATTTAAAAACACCGTTTTTTGGGTAATTACATAACTAATTTTTGATCTGCAACGTATAAAAGGGGAATATCAGATTTTTCCTTCTATGGGTATGCAAGCAACTTCTAAAGGTACAATGCCTGTTGTATTACTAAAAGAAGGAGGCTCTGAAACCAAAGGACGAGACGCTCAAAAAAATAATATTGCTGCAGCTAAGATAATCGCTGAAATTGTCCATACTAGTCTTGGTCCAAGAGGTATGGATAAAATGCTAGTTGACTCTTTAGGCGATGTTACAATTACAAACGATGGTGCAACTATTCTAAAAGAAATTGATGTTCAACATCCTGCAGCCAAAATGCTCGTTGAAATATCAAAAACTACTGATAATGAAGTAGGTGACGGAACTACATCAGCCGTTATTCTTGCCGGTGCTCTTCTAGAGAACGCTGAATCACTTTTAGATCAAGACGTTCACCCAACAATAATAGTTGATGGATATAGAAAAGCAGCAAAAAAGGCAAAACAATTCCTTCAAGAAATAGCAGAAACTGTTTCTTCAAATGATAAAACAATTCTTAATAAAATTGCAAAAACATCTATGCAAACTAAACTAGTAAGAAAAGATTCTGATCAATTAGCTGATATTATTGTGAAAGCAGTTCTTGCAGTTGCTGAGAAAGAAGGTGAAAAATATAACGTTGACATTGATGATATTAAAGTAGAAAAAAAAGCCGGTGGCTCGATTAAAGATTCTGTTATTATTCAAGGTATAGTCCTTGACAAAGAAATAGTTCATGGTGGTATGCCAAGAAAAATTTCTAATGCAAAAATAGCTCTAATTAACAAAGCACTTGAAATTAGTAAAACTGAAACTGATGCTAAAATAAACATCTCAAATCCACAACAATTGAAATCATTTCTTGATGAAGAAAATAGAATGCTAAAGAACATGGTAGATAAAGTCATTGGTTCTGGAGCAAATGTAGTTCTATGTCAAAAAGGAATTGATGATATGGCTCAACACTATCTTGCACAAGCTGGTATTATTGCTGTTAGAAGAATTAAAGAAAGTGATCTCACAAAACTTGCAAAAGCAACTGGTGCAAGAATTGTAAATAATTTAGATGATATTTTTGAAAAAGATTTAGGTGATGCTGAGTTAGTAGAAGAAAGAAAAATTGAAGAAGATAAGTGGGTATTCATTGAAGGTTGTAAACATCCAAAATCTGTTACGTTACTTCTTCGTGGAGGTTCTCAAAGAGTAGTAGATGAAGTTGAACGTTCTGTTCATGATTCACTAATGGTTGTAAAAGATGTGATTGAAAAACCAGAAATTGTTGCAGGTGGTGGTGCACCTGAAACTTATGCTGCAACTAAAATAAGAAGTTGGGCTAAATCATTAGAAGGAAGAGAACAATTAGCTGCAGAAAAATTTGCAGATTCATTAGAATCAATTCCATTAACACTTTCAGAAAATGCTGGAATGGATCCAATTGACACACTAACCGTCCTTCGTTCTAGACAAATGAAAGGTGAAAAATGGACAGGAATTGATGTAATGAAAGGTAAAATTGCAAATATGAAATCTAGTGATATTATTGAACCATTAGCAGTTAAACTTCAAATTGTTTCCGCAGCAGCAGAAGCAGCATGTATGATTCTTAGAATCGATGACGTAATTGCCACTCAAAAATCTGCTGGACCACCACCGGGAGCAGAAGGCGGAATGCCTGGAATGCCTGGAATGGGCGGAATGCCTGGAATGGGCGGAATGGGTGGAATGCCTGATATGGGCGGAATGATGTAAATTCTTTTAAAATAATTTATTTTTCAAAAGTTTATTTGATAATCAAATTTACGAATCTTATTGAATAAAACCACATCAAAAATGCTTACTGGATTCAAGTACATCTATTTGATAGTGTTTTTTGTACTACTCTCAGGATTCTTTCACCCATTAATTACTCACACAAGTATTGATAGTGTAGTACTTGGAACTATGATTTTGTTTGTTGGTCTTGCAGGTGCTGTATTGCTTTACAAAGCAGCTGTATCTGAGAAAAGACGCGAATTATTTCTTGGTGGAGGTTTTGGACTAATAACTATCTCATTATTCTATATTTTTCAGATTATTGGAAGATTTTAGATATCAAAATACAAGTAAAACTCATGAGGATGAGGTCTAATTGAAATTTCTCGCTGATCTCTTCTACCCAATTCTATTAGTGTATCAATCACATCATTTGTATAAATCGAATTAAGGAATTTTCTATCACTCTCTAATTCATCAAGTGCTTCGCCTAAACTCTTTGGAAGAACCCCTATTCCTCTTTTGGCTCTATCTGATTTTGTCATTTTAAAAATATCATCACGAACTTGTTCACCTGGATCAATCTTTTTCTTTACTCCGTCCATACCAGCTGCAGTAACTGCTGCAAATACAAGATATGGGTTTGATGATGGATCAGGAGCTCTAAATTCAAGTCTTTTTAGATTTGCATAACTTTTTCCAGTAAGATGATGTGGTACTCTAACAATTGCAGATCTATTACCTGCACTCCATGCGATATAGGCTGGTGCTTCATATCCTGGAACAAGTCTGTGATATGAGTTTGTAGTAGGATTACAAATTGCAGATAATGCTTTTGCATGATTAATAATTCCACCACAAAAATATTTTGCAGTTTGACTTAATTCATCTTTATCATCAGGATCATAAAACACATTCTCTTTTCCTTTCCATAAACTTACATTGACATGCATACCAGAACCTGCATCCATTGCAACTGGTTTTGGCATCATAGTTGCAACTTTACCGTATTTTTGTGCCACATTTTTTATTACATACTTATAAGATTGCGCCGCATCCGCAGCATTTGTCAAATAATCATATTTGATATCAATCTCACATTGACCTGCAGTAGCAACTTCGTGATGGTGATTATCACATAATATTCCAAAATCATTATTCAATATGTTTACACATTCATTTCTATATGGAGTCAAAGTATCTGAAGGAGTACTTGGGTAATATCCCTCTTGAAGACCCATAGGATATCCTGAACCTTCATTATTCCATGGAGCCTCTTTTGATTCAATTGAATAGGATTGACCTTTGTATGGAGTTAACACATCCCAATGAACTTTATCAAAAACAAAAAATTCAACTTCTGGACCCCAAGCACTATAATCAAATCCTTGAGTTTTTACATATTCCTCTGCTTTTTGAGATATTCCTCTAGGATCCCTTGATAACCTACCTCTATTTCCACCCCAATAGATATCACA
>NZ_AHJG01000076.1:0-946 GCF_000241145.1 Candidatus Nitrosarchaeum limnium BG20
GTTGTGTCTTGATAGAGTACAGTACCACCATTTTTTATTGTGTTTACACAGATTTGAAATAAAAGTTGAGTTTTACCAGTTCCACTTGCACCATAAATATCAGTAATTACACCATTTGGTATTCCATCAGATAAAAAATCATCTAATTTTTGTAATCCTGTATAGATCATTTAGATAATTATCTGAAAATAATGAAAAAATTTAAGGAATTTGATTTTTTTGAAAAGAGGCAAGGCTTTTATTCTAGAGAACAACGTAAGCAAAACAAGTGAATAATTAGTGTCACAAACTAGTAGTGCAAAAAGACCTTTGACAACTCTTCAAAAAAGTACCAAGAAGAAAGTTACTGTTAGGTTGAAGAATGAAGTTGAGTATAAAGGGAAAATGGATAATGTTGATTCATACATGAATTTAATCATGACAGACGCAGAGGAATTACATGATGGTAAAACAATTGCAAATTACGGCAGAGTAATTGTAAGAGGCAATAATGTATTATTTATCAAACTAGAAAATGAACTCTAGTGGTCCTTATGACTAGCAGTTTTCTGTTTACTTCAGAATCAGTCACAGAAGGTCATCCAGACAAGATATGTGATCAAATTTCAGATGCATTTTTAGATGAATTTCTCAGACAAGATCCTGACTCTAGAGTAGCAGTTGAAACAATGGTGACTACAGATTTTGTAGCAGTTGCAGGAGAAGTTACATCAAAAGCTAATTTTGATAAAAGAGCTCAAGAAGAATTAGTTAGAAAAGTAATTAGAGATATAGGATATGACAACAAAGATTTGATGTTTGATACAGAGTCTTGTCAAGTCATACTAAAATTACATTCTCAAAGTCCAGATATCAGTCAAGGAGTAACTGCAACTAAAGAAAAAGAACAAGGTGCAGGAGATCAGGGATTGATGTTTGGTTATGCTTCAAATGAAACAAAAGAACT
>NZ_AHJG01000075.1:0-731 GCF_000241145.1 Candidatus Nitrosarchaeum limnium BG20
AAACAGTCTTTTTTATGTAAAATTATAGGAGAAGCTTTTTTCTGAATTTCAGTAAGAGATGTAAATCCAAAATCAGAAAACAGAGAATCAAGCGTTGAATCAGGAGTCTGATTCTTTTGATATGTTTGATCGTGATCTTTCATAAACTATTACGCCAACTAAGCCAAGTGCAAATAACACTACTGTGATTATTGGAATCGAGTCAAAAATTCCTGCCATTCCTAAACTTTATGATTGATAGTTAAATATCTTCAGGATAATCAGATAGTCCTGCAGAATGTATTTTATATGAAAAAGAAGCTAAATGTAAAAGCCACCTTATTTCACCATGAAATTTTGAGTTTGTTTTTCTAAGTTTAATTTTGATGTGCGTAAATAAATCAACAGCTGTTTTCATATTTTCCATCTCTATACCGTCTATGTTTCTAATCATATTAGTTATAATAATTGGAATTTTTTTATTAATTGCAACTAATGATAAATTATGAATATATCTTATAAATAATGAATTTTTTTCAAAAGTCTTATCTGCTTTTGAATATTCATAAGAGAATAAATCAGTGATATTATCAATCACAATTAGGGAAAAGTTTGAGCAATTCATAATATCAATTGATTTTATTTGGTCCGAAGTATTAGTAATTCGTGAAATAGTTATTTTTTCAAGAATGTCAAATGTTAAATTTTGTTTTTTTTGGATTTCGAGAATTCTTTCTGGTCTAAAACTTCCT
>NZ_AHJG01000074.1:0-731 GCF_000241145.1 Candidatus Nitrosarchaeum limnium BG20
AAGCAATCTTTTTTATGTAAAATTATAGGAGAAGCTTTTTTTTGAATTTCAGTAAGAGATGTAAATCCAAAATCGGCAAAAAGAGAATCAAGCGCTGAATCAGGAGTCTGATTCTTTTGATATGTTTGTTCGTGATCTTTCATAAACTATTACGCCAACTAACCCAAGTGCAAATAGCACTACTGTAATTATTGGAATTGAGTCAAAAATTCCTGCCATTCCTAAACTTTATGATTGATAGTTAAATATCTTCAGGATAATCAGATAGGCCTGCAGAGTGTATTGTATATGAAAAAGCAGTCTGATGTAAAAGCCACCTTATTTCACCATGAAATTTTGAGTTTATTTTTCTAAGTTTAATTTTAATATGTGTAAATAAGTCAACAGCAGTTCTCATATTTTCTAGTTCTGTACCATCTATGTTTCTAATCATATTAGTAATAATAATAGGAATTTTTTTATTGATTGCAATTAATGATAGATTGTGGAGATATTTTATAAACAACAAATTTTTTTCAAAAGTCTTATCTTCTTTTGAATATTCATAAGAAAATAAATCTGTGATATTATCAATCACAATTAGAGAGAAATTTGAGCTATTCATAGTGCTAAGTGATTTTATTTGATCAGAAGTATTAGTAATTCGTGAAATGGTTATTTTTTCAAGAATATCAAATGTTAAATTTTGTTTTTTTTGGATTTCGAGAATTCTTTCTGGTCTAAAACTTCCC
>NZ_AHJG01000073.1:0-1559 GCF_000241145.1 Candidatus Nitrosarchaeum limnium BG20
GATGAATGAGATGATATAGGTTTTAGGAAAAATTATCAAAATTACACTAAAGTAATTTCTAATAAAAAACAGGGATCATTATCACAATCAAAGGACAAATAACCCAAAGTCTAGGCACGAAAACTAGTAATCAAGTAAGGAGTTTAAACAAAATATCAAAATTATATTTTTTTTGTATTACTAATTATTTTATTTTCAATTATTTTTACAAATAAATCATTAAAGTTTTTAGATTCATCGGACGTAAACTCTCGTTCTTGATGAATTGCAATTTTTAACATATTCATCATAAGTTTCATTTCAGCAGGTTCCAAGTTCTTCAAATAAGATTTGAAATTCCATGTATAAAAACACCAATACATTAACGCGATCAAGAGAGATCAAATCAAGTTTTAGAGTTAATGAAAAGTCCTTCTGAAAATCAGACGATGTAAATAAAATTTAAAACATAATTTGTAAGAGTTAAGATCTGCTAATTAGATAATTTTGCCCCACATTCATTTTAATATCATCTTTAGGGATTATCTCAGTAGATACATCATTGACATATTAAAAATAATCATGTATGAAGTCAGGGAAAGATAATGTCTTTACATTATGAACATGTTTTATTAAATCCCACAATGCACAATGAGATCGATTTCTTTTAGATCCTTAACATTGTTAACTGTATGTAATTCATTATTAAGAATAATGCAGAAGCATATCTAGAGAAAACATCAGCGCGGAGTATTGGGCAGTAAATGAAAACCATTCATCGTTGAATCTAATTGAGGATGAATTCTTGTGTTTTTCTCTCGGAGTAGATATTTTTGCTTCTGCATTACTGCATGTTTTTAATCATAGTATTTAGGAAATGATTAACAATGTTAATTACAAAAAAATCCTTTTTTATATATGAAGATATAGTCAATCACAGGAATAGAAGGTCTTTAGGAAGTACATATTAAAGAAACTTCAGGCAAGCATCCAAACTAATCAGGATTTTAAGGTCAATCCAATACTGGGCAAGTAATAAAAAAGTGGGTAAAAGAACCAAATTGAAAAAATAGTCGTTAAAAATTTAAAAAAATAGGCAAGAGTGAATTCACAGAGCAATTATATTTTTATTACAATCAGATCAATTAAACATCATGAAATTATTGCTAGTATTCATACTAGCATATGTACTGATATTTTTAATTGACAACAATTCCTTTGCAGATAAAAGTACATTTTTTGATTCGGTAAAATTTATTCAATATTTAGACGAAAATACCGCACTTGAAGAAGTAAGAAATGGAAATTTAGATATTTATTATGATAAGATATCTCCAGACAGATTAAGTGAACAAAAATCTCGTGAGGGATTAAAGGTGTTTGATTCCGCAGGAGGATCTTACAGTATTTTAGTAAATCCAGCAGAATCAAACGAGTTCAATCCATTTTCACTCAAAGAAGTAAGATTTGCATTAAATTATCTCATCGATAGAAAATTAATTGTTAATGAATTAATGGGCGGATATGGTGCACCGACGGTTTCTTACTATAGTCCATCAGATCCGGAATATGTCACAGTG
>NZ_AHJG01000072.1:0-1555 GCF_000241145.1 Candidatus Nitrosarchaeum limnium BG20
GCACTGTGACATATTCAGGATCTGATGGGCTATAGTATGAAACTGTTGGTGCCCCATACCCGCCCATTAATTCATTAACAATTAATTTTCTATCGATGAGATAATTTAATGCAAATCTTACTTCTTTGAGTGAAAATGGATTGAAGTCATTTGATTCTGCTGGATTTACTAAAATACTGTAAGACCCTCCTGCAGAATCAAACACCTTTAATCCCTCGCGAGATTTTTGTTCACTTAATCTGTCTGGAGATATCTTATCATAATAAATATCTAAATTTCCATTTCTCACTTCTTCAAGTGCGGTATTTTCGTCTAAATACTGAATGAATTTTACAGAATCAAAAAATGTACTTTTATCCGCAAATGAATTGTTGTCAATTAAAAATATCAGTACAAATGCTAGTATGAATACTAGCAATAATTTCATGATGTTTAATTGATCTGATTGTAATAAAAATATAATTGCTCTGTGAATTCTCTCTTGCCTATTTTTTTAAATTTTTAACGACTATTTTTTCAATTTGGTTCTTTTACTCGCTTTATTACTCTCTCATTTGGATTGACCTTAAAATCCTGATTAGTTTGGGATTCTTATCTGGAGTTTCTTTAATCTTTACTTCCTAAGACCTTCTATTCCTATGATTAACTATATCTTCATATATAAAAAAGGATTTTTTTGTAATTAACATTGTTAATCATTTCCTAAATACTATGATTAAAAACATGCATTAATGCAGAAGCAAAAATATCTACTCCGAGAGAAAAACACAAGAATTCATCCTAAATTAGATTCAACGATGAATGGTTTTCATTTACTGCCCATTACTCCGCGCTGATGTTTTCTCTAGATATGCTTCTGCATTATTCTTAATAATGAATTACACGTAGTTACAAATGTTAATGACCTAAACCAAATCAATCTCATTATGTATTGTGTGATTTAATAAAACATCTCCATAATGTAAAGACATTATCTTTCCCTGACTTCATACATGATTATTTTTAATATGTCAATGATGTATCTACTGAGATAATCCCTAAAGATGATATTAAAATGAATGTGGGGTAAAATTATCTAATTAGTAGATCTTAAATCTTACAAATTATGTTTTAAATTTTATTTATATCATCTGATTTTCAGGACTCATTTAATTAAATCTAAAACTTGATTTGATCTCTCTTGATCGCGTTAATGTATCGGTGTTTTTATACATGGAATTTCAAATCTTATTTGAAGAACTTGGAACCTGCTGAAATGAAACTTATGATGAACATGTTAAAGGTTGCAATTCATCAAGAACGTGAGTTTACATCCGATGAATCTAAAAACTTTAATGATTTATTTGTAAAAATAATTGAAAATAAAATAATTGGTAATACAAAAAAAATATAATTTTGATATTTTGTTTAAACTCATTACTTGATTACTAGTTTTTGTGCCTAATCTTTGGGTTATTTGTCCCTTGATTGTGATAATGATCCCTATTTTTTATTAGAAATTACTTTAGTGTAATTTTGATAATTTTTCCTAAAACCTATATCATCTCATTCATCA
>NZ_AHJG01000071.1:0-1494 GCF_000241145.1 Candidatus Nitrosarchaeum limnium BG20
AGGATACACAAAATCATGCAAGATTATCTGACCACCAGGATTCAGATGAGTCACACATTTTGCAATTAGTAATTTAGCATCACAATACTTTGGAATGTACGACGATACAATAAAATCAAATTTTTTATCCAAATCAAGTTTTTCTGCATCCTCTAGAACATATGAGATATTATCAAATCCAGATTTTTTCTTTGCAACATCTAGATAATTTTGAGTCACATCTACACCAACAACCTCAGAGTTTGGAATTTTTGCAATCATCCTACTCAAGATTCCAGTGCCGCATGCAAGATCTAAAATCATTCCACCAGATATTTTTGAAACAATCTGTCTTTTCCAAAATTTATCTCTGCCAAAGGTGGTACAATTTACCACTCTATCATAAGATGACCCAGTTCCATCAAAGAATATAGCGACAAGTTCTTTTGGAGTAGACATTATTTCCAACTCTCATAGTTAATAATAAAAAGACCTCATCAAATCACGGTATTTAGCCAATGTTTGAGTCCGATAATGTGTGTCTTATTTGCAGCAAAGAACAGCCAAGACACACATCTGAGCAGTGGGCAGTATGCTCAAAGAAACTAATTGAACTTGGAATCATGCGATACTGCGAGTCTTGTGGTCTAACTAAACCTGCAGAAGGAGTACATGACAGATGCGAAAAGTGTGGCGAAAAGTATCCTTTCTCAAATCACTAAAAGTGATCCTCAAAGACTAGTTCAGATAGTGGCAACTGTCCACCGCGGGGAGCGGGCTCTTTTGCTTTTTTGCCAACTACTACCATCATTGTAACTATATGGTCAGGTGGCAATCCGATGAATTCACCGACCTTGCCATAATCAAATCCCTCCATAGGACAACTGTCATACCCCATTGATTGTGCTGCAAGCATAATGGTTTGAGCTGCAATTCCACAAGAGCGTATTGCTTGATCATGTTCTAGTTTAGAATTTCCAGTGTATGCTTGCTTTATTCCCTTGATTAGAAAATTGCGTGGCTCTTCTGGAATGTTTTTCCAGTATCGCTCTGGGTTTTTCTCCCAAGATTTTAGATCAGCACATAAAACAATAACCAAAGAGGCCTCTGCTACTTGTCTCTGGCCATATGACAAAACACATAGCTTGTCTTTCAAATCCTGTTTAGTGATTGTTACAAATCTCCAGTTCTGGATGTTATATGAAGTTGGAGACAATATGGCATACTCCATTAGCTTGTTAATCTCATCTTTGCTCATTTCGTGATTTTGAAAACTCTTAATTGATCTTCTTGATTTTATTGCATCAAATGTATCCATGATGTTTCAGATTTCACCAAATTTAACTCTAGTACTAATTGCAGATAGTGTTTTTATTAGGTCAGAGGGGACTGGAGTCAAATGAAGATTGCAGTTATGGGAATGGGGGTAGCAGGCAGTTATCTGATGGCAAGACTCAAAAATTCAGAGCACGATGTCACTGGATATGAGCGCAGCCCACAAGAAAGACATGATTC
>NZ_AHJG01000070.1:0-16332 GCF_000241145.1 Candidatus Nitrosarchaeum limnium BG20
TATTTCATTACGTAATGCTTGATACATTTTAAAAGCTTGATCAACTGTTGCATTTCCATGAACGATTGATCTTACAGCTCGAATCATTGCTACTGGATTATCAGATTGCCAGATATTTCGACCCATATCAACGCCTACGGCTCCACCTTTGATTGCATTAAATGTCAATTGTAATGCATCACGTTCAGGAATCTTTTTTCCACCCGCAACAATAATTGGAACAGGGCATGATTGGACCACTTTTTCAAAAGTTCTCACAATAGTAGGTCTTGACAATATGAGCTCCTTGTTCAGCCGCAATTCTGCATGCTAATGAAAGATATCGAGCATCTTTTCCTAGTTCTTTGCCGACAGCGGTAACTGCAAGCACTGGAATCCCATATTCTTCTGCTTCGCTAACTAGTTTACCAAGATTAACTATTGTTTGATGTTCATATTTTGAACCAACAAAAATAGACATTGCAAGAGCACTAGCATTTAGTCTAATTGCATCTTTAATGCTTACAGTGATTTCTTCTTGAGATAAATCTTCACCAATAATACTTGAACCACCTGAAACCCGTAAAACCATAGGAACATTGGTAAACGTTGGAACTGAAGTTCTTTGAACACCTCTTGTAAGCATCAGAGAGTCACAATATTTTAGCAAAGGGGCAATCACTTTTTTTGGATTTTCTAATTTTTCAGTTGGACCTAAAAAGTACCCATGATCAACTGCCAACATTAACGCACGGTTATTTTGTGGTTTGATAATCTGTGAAAGTCTATTTTTTAATCCCCAATCCATGTATCTTCGATTTTGAAAGAATAGAAATACCTTTCTTAAGCGTTTCTTATTTAGTAATAATTATTTTCATTGCATTGTCACCACTTCTAGCATGGTCAAATGCTTTCTGAGATTCTTCAATAGGATAAGTGTGAGTCACCAATTTCTTTACATCAATTTGAGATGAGTCTATCAATCTAAGAGATTCTTTAGTATCAGTATCAGAAGCAGCATAACTTGTCACTAACGTGATTTCTTTTGAATAAATTTTACCCATATTCAAAATTATTTTTGCATCTTTTGAAGGAACTCCAAACATCATGACAGCTCCACCTTTTCGTACCATGTCAATTGCATCTTCTAATGCTTTCAGACTACTTGTTGCTACAATTGCTACATCTACACCATTTCCTCCAGTATGTTCCAAAATTTTCTGTTTTCTATTCTCATCAAATGAGTTAATTGAATCTGTAATGTTAAATTTTTTTGCAAAAGATAATCTGAAAATCATTAACATCAAAACAGAAGATTTTTGAGAATTTTTTTGATTGTGCAAGCATTACATGCATCATCCCAGTAGGACCAACACCAAAAATGGCTACAGAGTCACCTTCTTGATAAGAATATTTAGTCCATGCCCTAACACAACATGCTAAAGGTTCAATCATTGCAGCCTCTTCAAAACTCATCGTGTCTGGAATTTTTAATACACCTCCATGATCTACATTCCATTTTGGTACAACATATTCTTCAGACAAACCACAAGGAGAAAGATTAGTTTCATAATATTTTGGACACATTGTTTCATTGCCATGTTTACATAAGTGACAAGAATAACACGGAACATGATGGTGGGTAAATACTCTATCACCTTTTTTGAATGAACTCACATCGGAACTAACATCAACTATAATCCCTGCAGGCTCATGACCCAAACGCATCGAAGGTTGACCATATTCGCCAAAAACTTTTTCCAAATCAGAACCACAAATCCCACATGCTTGCATTTGAATCAAAATTTCTCCAGAACCAAGTTTTGGTTTTTCTGTTTCATTTATTGCTATAACAGATGGTTCTTTAACAAACGCAGTCTTCATATCAAAAACTTTAGAATATTGAATATAAGTAGATTAGATTATACACCAAGAATCTTTTTGAGCATTAATCTGTAATCAACCTCAGATTTTTCGCTACCGGCTGAAGGTAATGCAAATACAAGAGTAGACTTTTCTGCTCTAAGTTCAGTGAGTTCATCACCTATAGATTCAGTCATATCATCACTTACCAAAACTAATCCAACATCAGAATCATCGGTTAGTTTCTTAATTTCATCCAGAGCTTCTTTAGGTGTATCAGAGATAATTCCAGGAACTCCTGCTAATTGAAAGCTGGTTACAAATGATTTGCTGCCGACAGTGAATATTTTCACAATTCAAAATTTTGTTTATTCTAATTTAACCCTTTTTGGCATTCGGCAGATCAGGAAAGATTGATTTAGCATAGAATTCAATGTATTTTATGACAAATATTGACACTCAAAAAAACATCTATCTATTCACACATGGTAGAATGGATCTTCAAGAAAAAGCAACAAATGCCCTAGTCTCAAAAGGATTTTCAAAAGATAAAATCATAATGGCATTACCAAGTAAAGTAGGAAATGTTGGAGATTATATGGCTATGCTTTGGATGCCACCTACACCAGATCACATAAAAATTCAACACATAACCAAAGTTGAAGAGGTAAAACCAGAAGGAATGGTTGGACTCTGGAAAGGGGTTTCAAAAGAAGATATAGAAACTATTCCACTAGGGTAGAATTAGCTGAATCCAGCGCCAAATTCATCACCTTTTTGTAATGGATCACCAGAATCAGAATTTTTTAATTTTAAGTAAAGCAATGATTCGTAAACTATCTCCATAGAATCATCATCAGTGAGATTCGAATTCGATTTAACATGTTCTTTGTACTTTTGTAGTTTCTGGACATTTTGTTCATCTAAAGACACTCCATCATTTTCAATCATAGTTGCAATTTTTTCAATCAGGGAATTGTATTTGTTTTCTTCCATAATTATTTTGTAATACTTCTCATTATTAACAAGTTCGAATGGTAAAAACTTACAAATCTGAAATTAATCCTGAAAGAAAATCATTGTATTCTTCATCAGAAAAGGTAATTGTTTCAATTTTGTTTTCTTTTTTAGCTAACATTACAGATTCTAAATGATAGCAGGTTGTTTTTTTGATCAATCTGCCAAAATAATATCCTAAACAAGAGCAATACTCAGCATCAGGATCTAACCAGTGTTCCTTACCTTTACCAACAACAGTCCAAATTTTTCTTTGGCTTGGTTCAAAAACATGTAATTTGACTCTTTTTTCAGAAACAACAGATTCAATTCTTTCAGAATCTTTTTTCACAAGAATTTAATCCAAAGTCTATCGTATATCTTTGATGTTTAAAACAAGAATAATACCAACAAAACCAATAATGATTCTAGAGGGGGAGAAAAAACATATCATAGCAACAGATTTGCATATTGGATTTGAAAGCAGTCTTGCATCAAATGAAATATTCATAGGAAAAAACTCCTCAATTAACGAAACAATAGAAGAGTTATCAAGCGTAATTGATCAAGAAAAACCAGATTCGTTAATTTTACTAGGAGATGTAAAATCAAGTATCAAAAGTATCTCAAAAAGTGAATGGGATGAGGTTCCATTGTTTTTCAATAAAATAAAACAAAAATGCGATGTGGTGTTAATTCCTGGAAATCATGATGCAAACATTCAGAGATTGGTTCCAGACAATATTACAATGATCAGTTCAACTGGAATGGTTGAAGAAAATATTTTACTCACACATGGACACACAATGCCTTCAGAGAATTTTTCTCATGTAGATAAAATCATCATGGGACATGTACATCCAGTATACTTTCAAGAAGATTCAGTGTTAAATGGTCAAAGAGTATGGGTTTCATTGAAAACAGAAAAACAAAACATTTTTCCAAATAAATCAGGAGAGATAGAAGTTACAATAATTCCATCATTTAATAGATATTTGTATGCAACACATAAAAAAAATATAAAAAATCAATATCACCAATTATAGAAAAAATCAAAGACACATCATCTGCAAGAATAATTACATTAGATGGAACAATAATCGGAGATGAATCTGTAATTGATCAAGTTTTGTAAGATTAAAAATTTTAGAAAATGATTATAGTGATGAAAAATACTGAAAACAATTATTCTAGTTTATCATATGGTTCAATTGGATCTCGGGTTGTTTTATTATCTTTAAGCCATTCCAGAGTTTTAACAAATGAATCTGCAAGTTCAATAGTCGTGAGCACAGGAATTCCAAGCTCCAATGACTTTCTTCTAATTTGATATTCATCTTCCAGCATTCCAACATATTTTTCAAGTGTAGATGTACTTGGAATGTTTATGATAAAGTCAATTTTTCTTTCGTATAACAAATCTGCGATGTTTGGTTTTCTCTGAGGTTCTGAAATTTTGTGCACTACTTCAATACCACCAATTTTTTCTTCAAAAAATTCGGCAGTATGTTCAGTTGCAACTATTTTAAATCCAAGACTTTTCAATCGAGCTATTGGTTGCAGTAATTTTTCTTTATTTACAGAACCACCTACTGTAACTAGAGCTGTTCCTGTACTTGGAAGAGTGTATCCTGCAGAAGTCAATCCCTTAGCCAATGCATCATAAAAGCTTGTACCAAAGCAAGCAACCTCACCAGTAGACTGCATTTCTACGCCTAGTCTGATATCTGCACCTTCTAAAGCCATAAAGGAGAATTGAGGAACTTTGATTCCAAAATTAGATATTTTTTGCCATTTATTCTCAGGTAATTTAGGTAGAGGTTTACCTAAAACTGCTTTTGCGGCAAGGGCAATAAGATTCGTCTTGACAAGTTTTGATACAAATGGCATTGAACGAGAAGCTCTAATGTTTAGCTCAATCACATAAACGTGATCATCATGTATTAGAAATTGTAGATTGAATGGTCCTTTGACATTAAACGTTTTTGCAATCTTTGTAGAATATTCAGTAATTGTTTCAATAGTTTTATTGTTGAGTCGCCATGGTGGAATACACATCATTGCATCACCAGAGTGAACACCAGCACTTTCAATGTGTTCAACTATTGCTCCAATGATAACATCGGTCCCATTGCAAACGCCATCAACATCAACCTCTAAAGAATTTAGCATGAATTTTGAAATTACAACTGGATGATCAGGGGATACATCAGTTGCTTCCTTAACATATTTTTTTAATTCATCTTGAGACCATACAACTTTCATTGCAGCGCCAGACAAAACATATGAAGGTCTTACAATTACAGGAAACCCAACATCTTGTGCAAAACTTTTTGCTTCAACAATATTTGCAAATGCTTGCCAACGAGGTTGTTGAATATGTAATTTATCTAATTCAGCACTAAATTTGGAACGATTCTCAGCTCTATCAACATCATTTGCCGAAGTTCCAATAATATTAACACCATTTTTTGCGAGCCCCAATGTAAGATTATTTGCGGTTTGACCACCAACACATGTCACAATTCCTTTTGGATTTTCAAATTCAGCGATATCCAAAATTCGCTCTAAAGTCAATTCTTCAAAATACAATCTACTGCAAATATCATAATCAGTAGAAACTGTTTCAGGATTACAATTTACTACTGAAACATTTTTTTCTCCATTTTCTTGCAAACCCCAAACCATATTCACAGTTCCCCAATCAAATTCTACACTACTACCAATACGATAAGGGCCTGCACCAAGTACGATAACTCCTTTATCTTCAGGGTTGATTTTAATATCATGATGGTGTCCACCATATGTCAAATAGAGATAATTAGTTACAGCAGGCCATTCAGCTGCCAAAGTATCTATTTGTTTTACAGAGGGTAAAACGCCTGCTTTTTTACGAATTTCACGAATTTCTTCAGGAGATTTGTCTTTTGCACGCGCAATTTGCCTATCAGAGAACCCCAATTTTTTAGATTCCCATAATAATGAAGTACTAATTGATTCAGATTTTAATTTGGATTCAATATCTACAATGTTTTTTATTTTTCTATAAACCAAGGATCAATTGCAGAAAGTTTGTAGATTTTTTCAACGGATATTCCCATTTTTAATGCAGCCGCGACATAATAAAGAATCAAATCGTTTGGATGAGATAGAAAATCTTCTATCTGTTCCTCAGTATAAGATTCATGGGTTACTCGATTTAAGACAAGACCATCATTTCCAATGTCAAGCATTCTTATTGCTTTTTGTAGAGATTCCTCAAAGCTTCTTCCAACTGCCATAACTTCACCGACGGATTTCATTGTAGGACCGAGTTTTCTTTTCACCTGAGCAAATTTTGCAAAATCCCATCTAGGATGTTTACATACAACATAATCTAAAGAAGGCTCAAAGCAAGCAGTGGTGGTTTTTGTGATTCTATTTACAAGCTCTGGTAATGTGTATCCCAGTCCAATTTTTGCAGACATGTATGCAAGTGGATAACCAGTTGCTTTACTTGCAAGTGCAGATGAGCGGGACAATCTAGGATTAATTTCAATTGCAACATACCTATCTGAAACAGAATCTAGTGCATATTGAATATTACATTCGCCCACAATTCCTACATGTTTAGTTGCCCTCAAAGCTGCAGTACGTAGCATGTGATATTCATGATTATCAATGGTTTGAGATGGTGCAACTACAATGTTATCACCTGTATGAACTTTCATCGAAAGAACATTTTCCATGTTACATACAATTACATTATTTCCGCCGTAATCTTGCATTACCTCATATTCTATTTGTTTCCAATGTCCAATGTATTCTTCAACTAGAACTTGCCCAACAAGACTTGCTCTTAATCCTCGTTCAACAATTTCATGCAATTCAATTTCATTGTATGCAACTCCACCGCCTTTTCCTCCAAGTGTATAAGCTACACGAATAATTACGGGGTATCCTAATTCTTCTGCGATTTCTTTTGCGTCAGAAAAATTCTTTACAGTTCTACTTTTTAAAACTGGAACATTGCATTGATTCATAGAATCTTTGAAGAGTTGACGATCCTCAGTTCGCTGAATTCCGGAATTTGTGTGCCTAAAACACGCACACCATACTTGTCAAGAATGCCTGCTTCTGCAAGATTTACACCACAATTCAATGCAGTTTGACCTCCATATGCAAGCATAATTCCATCAGGTCTTTCTTTTTCGATAATAGATTCTACATACTCTACATTGACGGGTAGCAGGTACACCTTATTTGCAAATCTACTATCAGTTTGGATAGTTGCAATGTTTGGATTGATTAAGACACTTTTGATCCCATCTTCCTGGATTGCTTTGAGGCATTGGCTTCCGGAGTAGTCAAATTGACGGTCGTTTTTAGCGACTCTCGCCGGCTTCTCCGATTTTTATTGCCCCACTACCAAGTACAAGAATTTTTTTTATCGATTCATTCTTCGGCAGATTTGCCTTCCTCCATAAGGTGCTTGAGCTCTTCAAAGACGAATTTACAATCATAAGGTCCTGGTGCAGCTTCCGGATGAAACTGAACTGCAATACAGTTTTGTTTTTTGTGTTTTATTCCTTCGACTGTTTTATCGTCTGCGTTTGTAAACCATAAATTAAATTCAGATGCTTTCAAAGATTCTGGAGTGATTCCATATCCATGATTCTGACTTGTAACATATACTTGATCATTTTCTAAATTAACACAAGATTTGTTTTGTCCTCTATGTCCATATTTTAATTTGTAAGTTTCAGTGTTACCTGCAAGACCAATAATTTGTGCACCCAAACAAATTCCAAGTGTTGGAACATTTTTATCAATAAGTTTTCTTGCAGTCTCAATTGTTTCAGAACATTTTTGAGGATCACCTGGACCATTACTGATAACTACACCTTTAGGATGATATGACATAATTTTTTCAAATGTTGTATTCCATGGTAATCTAATCACCTTATAACCAAGTTCACGAATATTTCGCAGTATAGCATTTTTTGTTCCAGTATCAATTACAACCACAGATTTTTGTTCATTTCCATAAATCATTTCTTGTTTTGTGGAAACTGTATCCATAAATTGTTCAGAGTTATAATGAGGTGCTAATGCAAGTTGCTTTTTGATTTCATTTACGTTGATTTCAGTATCAGACACTGCAAGGGCTGCCATTTTTACTCCTCCAGTACGAAGGTTTTTTGTCAATTCTCTGGTATCAATTCCAGAAATTCCAGGAATTTTTTCTTTGTACAGCCATTCATCAAGAGTCATTGAGAGATTCCAATGACTTGCAGTCAAGGAAAGTTCATGGACAACTAATCCACGAAGTTGAATTTTATCAGATTCAAAAAACTTTGGAATTCCATCCTTATCTTTAATCGAGGGATCTGGAACTCCGTAATTACCTACTAGAGGGTAAGTAATTGTTAGAATTTGACCACTATAAGACGGATCAGTTAGTGTCTCAGTATAACCAACCATTCCTGTATTAAAGACAATTTCACCAAAAACAGTTGTAGGATACCCAAAACCCATCCCATCAAGAACGGTGCCATCATCGAAAATCAGCTTTCCAAACTTGTTTGCGTGGATTGATTTCTTTGTAGTAATTGTGACCCTCGACGAGTTCTTTTGATTGTGGATTTAAGTTTTTTGAACGCTGATCGCAAAATAAATTGAATTCCTAAAGTGCTCGGAATTCTTCGCTCCACTTGTGATATGCTCTTATCATTTCAAGTGAAACACTTGGTTTTCTTCTTGCCATGATTTCTTTAAAGTCAGCTGTTGTGATCGGACGTGGTTGAATCGGTGTTTCACCTTCTACTGGCTCATGATAATCAGGGGCATTGAATATTTCATGAACTGCTTTAATCTGTGCTGCTTGACAGACATCTTTAACATCACTTGCACTGTAACCGTCAAATAATTTTGCAAGCTCGACTTTGTTAACTTTAAGATCCTTTCTTAATGGAGCAGTATATTGTTCAAATAATTTTTCTCTTGCCTCCTGAGTTGGAAGAGACACATAGATTCTTTTTTGGAATCGTCTAAGGAATGGCCAATCTAGACTCCATGGTTTGTTTGTAGCACCAATTA
Source organism: Candidatus Nitrosarchaeum limnium BG20 (assembly GCF_000241145.1). Lineage (NCBI taxonomy): Archaea > Thermoproteati > Nitrososphaerota > Nitrososphaeria > Nitrosopumilales > Nitrosopumilaceae > Nitrosarchaeum > Candidatus Nitrosarchaeum limnium. The sequence continues at coordinate 8,917 of NZ_AHJG01000070.1, forward strand.
CATATAACATCAAATCTTTGCCTTTACCATTAACACCATCCATCTCAGTTAAGAATTGATTTTTAGTTCTTACCTCTCCACCAACTTCGCTGTTTCTAGAACCTAAGAGAGAATCAACTTCGTCGACAAAAAGGATAACTGGTTTTCCTTCTTTTTCAGTATATTTTCTTGCCATAGCAAATAATTTTGAAACGTTCTTTTCAGCCTCACCTAACCATTTACTCATCATAGAAGAAGCATCTACATTGATGAAGTATCCATCCATTTCATTTGCAGTTGCAGCTGCTAGCATTGTCTTACCAGTTCCAGGTGGACCATAAAGCAGCATTCCTTTTGGCCAGCCAAGAGGGAACAAATCAGGTCTTTTTGTAGGATATACTATTGATTCACGTAAAGCATTTTTAGCATCATCTAATCCAATTACTTCATCCCAAGTTACATTGGGTTTTTCCTTCATTACTAGTTCTTCAAAATCATTTTCATCTGTTTGTCTTTGTACAGATTCTTTTTGTTCTTTAGGAGAAGCGTTTGGGTCTACTGCAGGTTCTACTCCACGTGATTCTTGGAGAGCGGTGATTCTTGTATGATAAGAATTACATCTGTCTTTGTAAATAGGATTAAGTTTGCTGGTTGGATAAAGTTGTACTAATTTCATAAGGGAATCAATGGCATATTGATAGTTTGTTATTGCCATGCCTCGTGCGCCTTGGGAATCAAATTTGATTGCCTCGGTAGCATATTTGCTTGCACTGTTTTCTAGTTCTTGGGGGGCTAAACTCATATCATTTGCACGGTTCTCTCTTGAGATTTTTGTTGGTATTCAGATGTGTTAACTGCTCTAGTAAAATTGGTTAAATTTATTGAACCAATTTCAGATTCACTATCAGCAAACTCAGTCAAATATGATTTTTTAAGATCAGAGTCTGCCGAGAGTTTGGTATGCATAGTTTTGACTTTATTAATAGAATTTTCAGCAGACAAAATTAATTCAGATATTTCATCGTCAATGCATTCAACAGATTGTGCTGATTCTGTAATAAGTGAAACAAATTGCTCTAAAAGTAGTCTAGTCTCTTTCTTATCCTCATATTTTATAAGCATGTAATTTGCCAAGCCCACTATTTTATTAATATCCTGTAATTCTTCGGCAGATAATTTGTCGATTTTAACATCTGGAATGTTAATGGACAATTTTTTTTCAATATTTGCTGACAGTGACTGTAGCTGATTTATTGTAGAATCACGTCTAGGGTTAAGAAAATTCAAGCATTGCATGCTTTAGAAAAATCGAGATTAGGGTACTGCTTATTTATTTTAGAGTCAGTCATCAATTTTACTTTATTTAAAACAGATGAGGATTCAACATTTGATTGACTAAAATCGAATCTAGCCTCAGTTAGAAAGGCAGAATCCAAAATAATACTTCCTAAATGAACGGATAATTCAGAAAGACTCTGACTGCATACAGGAAGTAGAGTAAAAAGCTGAGCACTGACAGTCCTAATCAACGGAATAGTCAAAGGCAATAGCTCAGGAATACTGTTAATTCCAGATATAGTATTGATTCTTTTTTGTATTTTAATGAGAATTTCCAGAGAAAACGCAATAGTTTTTTCAAAATCAACTGCTTTTACGTAAGTATGGTCATCATCATCTAATTCTAGAAAATTACGATTTGATTTTTTTAGTTCAAGTTTTTTTATTCTTAAAACATCTATGATGTTATTTAGTAAAGAATTAGAATATTCTAGTCGAGGAACAAGTGTAACAGTGTGAGATACATTTAGGCACTCGATTTTGACTAGGTTAGGATTACATATCATATCAAGTAATCATTAGATATTTGATATTTCAGGACAGTGTCACAATTTTGTCAGTAACTGCAGTCACATCAGAGCATAGTTACAATTTTAAATTATTTTGAGTATTTGTGTAAAGGAATTTAGCTCTACCTGTTACCTAATCATGTGGAAATGATAATCATGGTAAATGAGCATGTACTGACTGTAAGTCTAGAAGAGTTTGGCTTGAGCAAATATGAGGCTCAAGCGTATGTTGCATTAATATCAAAAGGAACAATATCTGCAGGAGAACTAGCATATTATTCAGATCTTCCTAGAACTAAAGTTTATCCAACATTATTAAAACTTGAAAACAAGAAACTGGTAATAATTTCAAAAAGCAAGCCGATTATGTGTACAGCTATTGCACCAGAAGATGCATTTGACTCAATCATTCACGAGCAGATAAACAAAGTAAATGCAATGAATACATTGATTTCAAATCTGAAAAAGGCTAGCGAAGAAAGTAGAAAATCAAGAGGGTCTGAAGAGAAAAGATATTTTCATGTTAGTGCAAATAATGTTTTAGAACAACTAAAAACAATGATTGAGGGTTCAAAGCAATCAATCAACATTACTGCCGATCAATGGGGATTAGGACTGTTAGCAGAATGCAAAGAACAGCTGTTGTCAGTGTTACGAAGAAATTTGGATGTAAAATTACTAATTCCATCCTCTCAGATTTGCTCAGAAATGTTCAGAGCAATACCTAATGAAGTAAAAATCAGAGTTTCAGATTCAATACAGAATTGTTTTGTCTTTGATGAAACAGAAGTACTAATGATAGATAACGAAAATGGAAAAGGTGCAATATTTTCATCAACCGAAGTATTAGGAATAAATCAAAACAGAGTGTTTGCAGATATTTGGAAAAATGCAATTAAAACAGAATCTCTAGCAGACATGACAAAAAATGAAGCCCAAGAAATTTACAAGATTATTCGAATAATCAACGAGTATGGCTTAACACATATTCTAAATTCAATAATAGAATCAAAAAAACCAGATCTTGACATGCTCAAATTACTAGAGAAAAATGGAATTAATTTAAAAAGTAAATCACTAGATGAGATAATTGAGATTATGGATGCTGCACTACAAATCAAGTGTTCAGGACATGTAAATTTTGACGCACATACAAAAAATATAACAATTGAATCAAAGCTAAATAGCGGTCATTCATTACCATGGGCATATATTTTGGATGGTTGTTTACAAAAGCAAGGTTACAAAACAAGAACGGTCTATCAGAGCAATTCAAACAAAGGCGAAAAAGTACTCATCAAAATAAGTAAAAATTAAAAGCAGATAAGATATTTTCACTCATATTATGATTGAAGAAAAAATTAAATCGATTGGAATTAAGATACCAATACCACCTAACCCAGCAGGTTCGTATATTCCAGTTGTAAAATCTGGGAATTTACTATTTGTTTCAGGACAAATCCCAATGGAAGATGGAAAAGTTGTATTTACAGGAAAAGTTTCAGACGCAAATATAGAAACTGCAAAAAAAGCAGCGATAGTTTGTGCAGTCAACATACTTGCTCAAATCAAAAAAGAAATAGGAGATTTGGAGAAAATCTCAAGAATTGTCAAATTATCCGGATTTGTAAATGCAGTACCAGAATTCACACAACATCCAAAGGTAATCAATGCAGCATCAGATTTGTTGTATGAAATATTTGGAGAGAAAGGAAAACATGCCAGAGTTGCATTAGGAGTATCAAGTTTGCCATTGAATTCAATGACTGAGATTGATGCAATAGTAGAAATTAAATAAATTATTGATTTAGTTTCTTATTAAATTCCTTGAGGAACGTTTGAATTTTTGGTTTAGGAATAACTGCACCACATGCTTTATCATGTCCTCCACCTGAGCCACCAAGCTCAGTTGCAAGAAGATTTACAATTTTGCCCAAATGTATTTTGCAAGATTTAGAACCTCTTACAGATACAGCATAGATACCATGATCAACTCGTTCTTTGTATGCAACACCAACATCTTTTCCAGATAATCCTAAAACAAAATTAACTGCACCACTTGCTCCAGAATCCATAATTTCCATATATCCAATATTTTTCATAGTCTTCATTCCTTGTTTTACTTTAGCAATTATCAATGCTAATTTTTCAACCTGAATTTGTGCAAATTCAAATGTGTTTGGAATTTCATGTGGGAATTTTGATTCTGCTAGTTCTTCAACTAGATACAACAAATAGTCAGGATCTTTTTGATGTCCAACTATATTGTAAGTAAGAACAGTGGCATTGATCAATGCAAATTGTCTATCATAGATTTGAAGTAATTTTGAGCCAAGTGGTCTATCTTCCATATAATCAGTAATGGCAGCACAAGCTGCAATGAAAGGAGCATGATCAGAGAGTTTTGATTTGAATGCATTGTAGACTTGAACAGTTGTGCATTCGTTAATGTCATGAATCATTTTTACTTTAATTTTTTCTAGGTCTTTGACAATTTTTGGATCAATGTCATGATGATCAATGTATGTAACTGTAACATGATTCTTTTTTAAAATTCTCAACAATTCAACAAATTCATCTTGATTCTTTTTACTAAGACCTAAATCACAAATGTATAATGACTTTAATTTTTCATCAGTAGAAACTTTTTGAATAGCTTCCATCTGACCAGGATAATCAACTAAAATAGAATCACCACCAAATGCTTGTCTTATCAAAGCTGCAGAACTAATTCCATCAGCATCTTCTTTATGGGAGATACAAACTACTTTGGTTCTAGGATTAGTTTTTGTAGGTTTTTTTGTGGTTTTTGTAATTTTCTTCGAAGCTTTGGTTGCTTTTTTTGTTTTAGCTGCGACCATTATTATGGATTTTTTGAAATGCCCTCATTTAAATCAAGAATGATTTATCGATTAGATTCTCGAGATTCTTGTCTCATGCTTTGATTTGCCAAAGAAGTGGAATTTACAAATGCATCGTAAAATGATGTACCGTTTAATTGTGTTTGAAGATCAATTTCTTGAATTTTTTGTAATTCATCTGGAGATGCAGTCAAAACTAGATTATCTAATTTCTCCAGTAGTTCTCGCTCAGATTGATTCATTTAATTTTTGTTTAAAAATAATCATTTATGAGCCAGAGTTGTCATATTAGACTAATTACTAAACTTCATAGACATGATTTCTTGCCAAAATTTAATAGAAGATTTCTCTCAGAATAGATATGGAAACAAAAAACATCGGCTTGCGTGGAATCGAAGTTGCCGACACTAAAATATCAAATATTGATGGAGAAAAAGGCAAATTAATTTATCGTGGTTATGATATCTTTGAACTCACAAAAAAATCAAGTTATGAAGAAACGGCATATCTATTATTGCACGATGATCTGCCAACTAAAGAACAGCTGGCTCAATTCAAATCCAAATTAAATGAAGCAAGATGGATTCCAAAAAGAATGCAAATCAACATGGGAAATTGGAGAAAGGATGCAGATCCTATGGATATGTTGCAGGCGTTTGTTTCAGCACTTGCTGGATATTATGATGAAGAATTTGCAACAAAAGAAGCAAGTTATGATAAAGCTATCAATCTGATTGCCAAAATTCCAACAATAATTGCAAGTTGGCAAAGAGTCAGAGATGGCTTAGAAATTATTGATCCTGATCCATCTTTAGATCATGCAGCAAATTTCCTATACATGATGTTTGGTGAAAAACCAGATAAAGAAATTGAAAAGATATTTGACACTTGTTTGATTCTTCATGCTGATCATACGTTTAACGCATCAACATTTGTGGCAAGACAAGTTGCATCAACTAGAGCCCATATGTATTCAGCTGCAAGCGCTGCCATAGGGGCATTAAGTGGCGAACTACATGGAGGAGCAAATACTGAAGTGATGAAGATGCTTTTAGAAATAGGGACAATAGACAATGTAGTTCCATGGATTAAAGAAAGAATGGAAAAAGGTGAAAGAATAATGGGAATGGGTCATGCAGTATACAAGACATATGATCCAAGAGCAACAATTCTAAAAGAATTATCAAGAAAACTCGGTGCAAAAACAGGCGAACCATGGTATGACATTACAGAAAAAGTTGAAACAACGACTATCGAAGAAATGAAAAAACAGAAAGGGAAAGACATCTATCCAAATGTGGATTTGTATAGTGCATCAATTTACTATATGCTAAAAATTCCAATGGATTTGAACACACCAATCTTTGCAATATCAAGAGTTGCAGGATGGGCAGCACACATCATTGAAGAGAAATTTGCAGAAGCAGCACCAAAACCTGCACTGTATAGACCAAAGGCAGTCTATGTTGGAAAGTATTGCGGACCAGAAGGCTGTGAATACAAAGAGCTTGACCTGAGAAAATAACTTTAGTTTCTTGTGTTAAGCCATTCTTTTGCTTTTGAATTTACATCATGTTTGTACAATACTTCAAAGACCATATCATAAAATGTGATTCCCTTTTTCTGAGCCTGATCATCTAGCCAACGAATTCCATCTTTTAATTCAGGATCATATTCTGAGAATTCTACGAGTTCATCTACCATCTTTGAGAAGAATGTGTGTGACTCTAACATATGTTTAGCTTTGAATCTTTGATCATAAGGGCGGGATTCAAAATATATAGACAAAAAACGGTTTTTTGGTTGACACTTGGAGCATGTTTTATTTTTTGATGGAAATACTAAGAGAATATCATGGACAATTCAAACAAATAATTCAATGATAGACCAAAAAAGAGAGCATGCAGAAATTTACTTGGACAAAGTATCCAATATTCAATCAAAATACATTGGACTGCATATTGGATTATTTTGGGGAATTGGTACATTTATCATAAAAAATGAAGATGTTATAAAAATAGCAATAGACGATAAAACGATTTTTGATCATCTTTCGTTGAATCAAAAAAGCGATGACGTATTTATTGAGCGAAGAACTTTTTTTATTAAACAGTTGTTGAAACAAAGAAAGTTGAAAATAACATATGAGTTAATTCCATCGGAGAAAAACTTGGCTGCTAAAAAAATTTAATGCAAAGGTGCTTAAGACCAAAAACGGGAGTTACTTGGTGACAGCTCCAATGCATCTTATGAAAATACTAATTTTATCAACAATAAAAGAAAGAAGTGTTCAATATCGTTGACTATTGTTAAAAACAATTAAAGCGATCATGTAGAATTTGCATCACTTGTTTTGTATTATTGTAAATTTTTGATAAAAATAGAAAATTCAAAAAGAATACCAATACACAGACCAAAAATAAAGACTAGATTTATTTAGTATCTATAAAGCATCCAAATCAATATGGCAAGCATAGACAAAATTGCAATTATATTTTCTATTGCAATTGTAGCTGCCGGTGTAGGATTTGCATCCTACCACGGCAATGTTCAAGACAATGCTCCAGTCGTTTCAGCACCAGTTGTTCTAAAACTGTACCTGCAGCAACTGCACCACAAGCACAATTTGGCGCAGATATTGCAGCTAAAGTAAAACAGGAAACATCTACAGAGAAACCAGCTGCACCAGTTGAGAAACCAGCTGCACCAGTTGAGAAACCAGCTGCACC
>NZ_AHJG01000069.1:0-503 GCF_000241145.1 Candidatus Nitrosarchaeum limnium BG20
ATGTTGATCTAGACCTTTGATAAATTTTCCCAATATTCCATGTAGATCATAACAGACATCACCTGTCTGGGCAGCGAAGAGATCTTCACCGTCAGTAAATGCAGCGCTCAAAGTTTGATTGAAAAGATATGACTGGTATGCCTGGACATAAAATCTTCTTAAATTGAGAGGTACAGCATGTATTGCTTTTTGTGCATCATCATGATCAATCATTTCTTGTAGTACTATTCTTTCAATGTCCATCTGAGGTGGAACTTGATCGAGATATTTTTTGTAGTTTGATTTATCGACTAGTTTTTCTCTAATCTCTGTATTTTCTTTAGAGTCATACTTGGAGGTAAATGAAACAATTAACTCAACTGCCTTTTTGAAATCACGTCGTAAAAGAGCCTTTCCTATTAGATGTGTAACAGGTCTTTTAGAGCCAAATCTCTGATAACCATAAAAATTTAGAATTTTTTGATAGTCAACAAACTCAGATAGTCTATCTTCGCAATCAGAAA
>NZ_AHJG01000068.1:0-16432 GCF_000241145.1 Candidatus Nitrosarchaeum limnium BG20
CACTGGTGTTGGTTCTTTGATTGGTTCTATCACTGGTGTTGGTTCTTTGATTGGTTCTATCACTGGTGTTGGTTCTTTGATTGATTGTTGTTTTAGTTGATCTATGTTAATTGTTTGAATATTGTTTTTGATTGTATCATTAGTCATAAAATTAAGAGGATTATTAAAATCAGTTGTAATGCATTTTATTTCCGTCATAGTACTTTCAAAAGAGGAGGACAGTGCATCGACTTCTTCTTTCACCATAGTAAGATCTTGCTTGAATTGATCAAAATCCATCTTGAATGTATTCATGGTATTTTCTAACGGTTCAATTTTTTCCAATATCATCAAATGTGTATCAAGATTTTGATCATTTGATGTATCTGATGTATTATATTCTGCTCCAGCTAACAATGACTCTATATCTGATGTTTCTTCTGTAGGTTTCTCAGAATTTGTTTTTGCTAACATTGCTTCAATTTCAGAATTACCTATTGTTCCATCCGATGTTATGGTTTTATCAGATTCATTATATGATTCAACCATATTTTCGATTGAATCATTTTCAGTAGATTCTTTTTGGACTTTTTTTTCTTTTGTTGATATATTTTTTGATGAAAAAATTTTCAGTGGAATTTTTTTATAACTTAATCCTATTCCTAATCCCACTAATGGAAGTATTAGTGCATATAGAAAATTATCTCCTTCAAATATAAGAAATGGAAATAATTCGTATACGACTAGAAAATATGTTGCAAATGATGATACTAGAAGGATTTTTTGATTACTTTCGTTTAAAAAAATTTTAAGAAAAAAGCTGGTGGGTGGAGCATTTTAATCTCCTAGCCCAAGTCTACTATGCTTGTTGTGATTGGTGGAATCTGTCTCTCTACGGTCAATGCAGCTCCTGTTGGAATGATTATTTCTGCTTTGATTTTATCTAGTACTTGTGGTGTATCACCTGATTTGAATGTGATTGCAAGTACTGCAGTTTCACCTTGTTCTAGTATTTCGTTGCTATTGACTTCTTGAGCAAAGTAAATGTATGCACGGGTATTTGTTGACAATCCTGATGAAAATGGATTTGCGTCAATATCTACCATATCGCCAGAGCTATCAGCTAATGCTGCTGCTGCAGCAGATGATAGGCTTTTGTATTCTCCGTTCATTGCACCTACATAGATGTCGTCGTAGTTTATGTCATTGCTGACATATTTTACTGCCATTGTTGAGTTACTCAAGTTTACTATGTCACCGCCTGATGCAATCTTGATTGGTATTCCTACAGTGTGGATCCATGCGTTACCGACGTCTCCTCCTGCGATTACTTTTCCGGCTACTTGCATTGAGCTACTAGCTTCCTCTAGACTAGAAATTATTGATGTCTTTGCTTTTTGTGTAGTAGAGAATCCCATGTTTAGTACAACAAATGCCAAGGCTGCGGCTACGATTACAAATGCAATCATAACTATTGCAGACTCTACACCGATGACTCCACGATGAGAATGTCGCGTTCCCTTTCGTTGTAATTTCATTACTTAGAGAATAGTGTGGTTTGGGTATATCCTAGAGTGTGTTTATGGTGATCAAACACTAGTATTGACATTAAATTAGAACAACTTTTTGAAAAAAGATTTTTCTTTAGATTATCCAAAGTCTACATTTTCTCGAGTAATGTTAGGGATGATTCTATCAATGGTTAAAGTTCCACCATCTGATAACATTATTTCAATACTGATTTTCTGATGTGCTAAAGGTCTATCAGTATCTGCAAATCCTACTGCTAAGACTGCATGCTCACCTGCTTCTAAAATACTGTTTGTATTGAGTCTTTTTGGCCAGTAAACAAATGCAGTAGTTTCACTTGGTAGTGTGCCGTTAATCGGATTTGCTCCATTAAATGCATCAAATGCAGAGCCTGCTTCAAGTGCAGCTTGTCTAAATGCAAGGACTGGTTGTTTGTATTCATCTGTAGTTATTGTTCCTGCATAGATATTTGTATACTCAACATCTTTTGTAAAAAAGCTAATTGCTGTTATGTCTGGAGCAAAATTTACGAGATTTCCACCAGCAGCTATTTTTATTGGAATTATTGTTGCATTAATTTTTTGTGTAGCATCACAACCAGATGCTGAACTAGTGCATCCAATTCCATACACAGTGCCTGAAATTTCCATGGCACTGCTTGCTTCTTCAAGACTGGATGTAGTTATCGTTTTTACTTTTTGTGTAGTAGAGAATCCCATGTTTAGTACAACAAATGCCAAGGCTGCGGCTACGATTACAAATGCAATCATAACTATTGCAGACTCTACACCAATGACTCCACGATGAGAATGTTGTGTTCTTTGTAAATTCACTGATTTTTAAATTGAGATTGATAGTATATAATCAAGTGTGTGTAAGTTAAACAGACTAATTTAGTTTTAAAATTAAAAAGAAGAAAAATGGATAAACCAGAGAACTGGTTTAACCTAGGTCTACTACGCTAGTAGTGATGTTTGGAACTTGTCTTTCTACTGTCAATGAAGCACCAGTTGATACAATAATTTCTGCTCTGATTTTATCTAAAGCAGCTGGTCTGTCTGCTGAAGCAAATCCTACTGCTAAGACTGCATGCTCACCTTGATCCAGTATTGCATTGGTGTTTGATGTTACAGACCAATAAACAAATGCGCTTGTTTGTGATGCTACTGCACCTGTAATTGGTTGTCTGCCAGTAAAGCCTGTTAGTGAAGCTGATGCAGCTCCATCAAATGCGTCTGACAATGATCTGTATTCAGTTGTAGCTGCAAGTGGTCCTGCATAAATGTCAGTGTATTGTATTGAATTACTGACATAGCTTACAGTTGTTGTTGCTGCAGATAATTCAACTGAATCTCCACCAGATGTTATCTTGATTGGTATTGCAGTTGCATTGAGTACTGGTGTTGTTGCACATGTACCTGATGTAGTACAACCAACTCCTGTAATTTTGCCTGAAACTTCTAGGCTGCTACTTGATTCTGCCAATCCTGAAAGAATGGTGGTCTTTGCTTTTTGTGTAGTAGAGAATCCCATGTTTAGTACAACAAATGCCAAGGCTGCGGCTACGATTACAAATGCAATCATAACTATTGCAGACTCTACACCGATGACTCCACGATGAGAATGTCGCGTTCCCTTTCGTTGTAATTTCATTACTTAGAGAATAGTGTGGTTTGGGTATATCCTAGAGTGTGTTTATGGTGATCAAACAGACTAAACACATCAAAATTAAGACATATTGGATTTAGTAAAAAAAACTAAACCATCTGATACTTCTTGGGATGAGATTAGATCACTTGCAAACCAACAAAGAGTGTCTTTATACCAATATGGCAAGGTAACTTGTTCAAGAAGAAAATTAGATTTTTTATCCTTATTCTGACATAATTCCTTAGATTTCAGCTGTAGATCTTTATTTGTCATAATTGGTATTTTGAAAGTTTTTGATGTAGCTTCACTTGGTACACCATATACTAATTTTAAGACATAGTTACTATCATGTGACCATACAGAACTTGACGTATCAATTATATTTTCAAATGTGGCATCCTTGTTAAACGATTTTACTGTATGAGAAATTAAATTATTTTTACTATCATATATTAAAATTTCATAAGGTAAAGTCCCAAAATCTGAGTCCACATTTCCTTTTATCATTAATTTTCTATTTTTATCAACCTCTACAGAGAGTTCATTGGTAGAATTATACGGTGAGAATTCTTCAAAAAAGATTTTTCCTGTAAACCATGGGTGAATTTCGCAAAAATAATAATATGCCCCATAATCAGTATGTTCCAATTTTACACTTTCACTTTGTCCAGGCTTTAAAATAGAAGTAGAGAAAAATTTTCCCGATGATTCAGGAAATTTTGGAATTCCACTAGTTATTTTGTGGTTTGTAGAATCATGGTTTTCCCAGGTTACTGTATCTCCTGATTTTATTGGAAGTTCAATAGGGGAAAATAATTCTTTATGAGATGTACCATCATATTGACTTAAAAAAACAGTCCATGTGTTTTCTGCAAATGCAGGAGATAAGAGAATGGGTACAAAAGTAATCGCAATCAATAGTATAAACAGCATAGTCATGATAATAACATTTGATATTTGTAATTTTTAGTATTGTTTGATCAAAATAAACTAAATAAAAAAGTAATTTACTTGACTAATTTTTGAGATTAACCAAGATCTACTACTATAGACGAGATGTTTGGAACAGTACGTTCAACTGTTAATGGTGCACCTGTAGGCAAAATTATTTCAGCCCTTATCACGTCTAATGATTGTGGTCTTTCAGATGCTTCAAATGCAATTGCCATCATTCCATGTTCACCTTGATCTAAAATGAAGTTGTTATTTCTATTCACGTTGAAATAGAACACAGCAGATGTCGAATTTGGACCACCACCATTTACTGGATTTGCAGAAATATAACCTGCAGATATTGCTCCGTCCATAGCATCGGATAATGTATCATATACACCAGTAGGCAATGCTCCGACATAGATATTTCCATGTTCTACATTATTACTCAAATAACGAATGGCTGCATTCTGTGGATTGAGATTTATGGATGCCCCACCAGATACTATTTTGATTGGAACAGCTGTTGCATTTAACTTTCCTGCAGTAATGTGTCCCGAACCAATTATTTTGCCTGCAATTTCTAATGCGCTGCTTGCCTCATCAGTACTAGATACAATTGCTTGTTTTGTCTTTTGTGTAGTAGAGAATCCCATGTTTAGTACAACAAATGCCAAGGCTGCTGCTACGATTACAAATGCAATCATAACTATTGCAGACTCTACACCAATGACTCCACGATGAGAATGTCGTGTTCCCTTTCGTTGTAATTTCATTACTTAGAGAATAGTGTGGTTTGGGTATATCCTAGAGTGTGTTTATGGTGAACATACAATTTCAAGTAATTTGATGTTTGTTTAACATATACATACAATATCTAATTATGCAAATTTTCTTTATACGTATGATGACAAATAAACCGCAGTATCAACTGAGCATAGTCACGCAAGGTAGATCAGAAATAAATATCACCCAAATAAAGAGAGGAATGTAAAATGGTAAGCAAAGATGAAATTTACACTTCACTATTTCATTTTGGGTTAGAAGAAATCGATGCAAAAATCTACGTTGGTTTACTTCAAATGGGTTCTGTAACTGTTGGCACAATGGCACAAAAACTGGATGTAGATAGAGGTAAAGCATACAGATCTTTAAACAAGCTAAGAAACATGGGTGTTATCTCAACTACTTTTTCAAATCCTACAATTGTAAATGCTGTTCAACCATCTGAAGCATTAACAAGTGTGATTCAGAAAAAAGAAGACGAGATAATCATGCTTCAAAAATTAGCAAGAACTCTAGTAGAAAATCTTAACAATTATGAAAGAGAAACAACTCCAACTGATTTGTCTTCATTTTCAATTGTACAAGGAAGATCAAACATCTACACTAGAATTGGAAAACTGATTCAAGAGTCTACAAACAAGATATTTTTGGTTACTACATCAGAAGATTTGATGAGGATGTATCACACATCCATACCAGATAAAATCCATGCACGCGTTAATGATGGAGCCGATATCAAAATCATCACAAACGAATGCAACGCTAAAACAATGGAAATTATCAATCAATTGGGTGCTACAGAAGTTAGAATAGGAAAACTCCCATCAAAAAGTAGAATGATAGTGGAATCAAAACGACAGTTAATCATGTCCGGTGCAATGAAAGAATCCATGGATCTAATTGACGAAGTGGACTCAATCATGTATACAAATTCTGAAGAAATGGTAGAAAACATGTTCAGTTTATGTACCCACATGTGGAAAAAATCAAAACCGATGGAAATGGTATCTTCCATTTAATTTTTATTTTTTATTTTGTTAATTCTTTAAACATGTAAGTATCTGCTATACTCTCAAAAAGTATTTCATTTGCTGCCATATATTTAAAAACATTATTCGATTTTATCAATTTCGATAATATTTCCATAGATTGTTTAGTATTTCCACGTATCATTTGAATTTTTGATTTTTGATATTGTGCATAATCATATAGAGAATCAGATTCTGAGATTTTTTCAAGACAAAGTATTGAGGCATCATATTTTTGTAAAGAAAAAAATGCCAGAGATTTTTTATAAAGGAGGTTAGAATTAAATGGGTTTTTCTTCAGTGCATTATCAAAAATTTCTATAGCTTTTTCATAATTGTGTAAAATAAGATGAATTTTTCCAAGTTCACATAATATAGAGATATTTGTTTTATCTAGATTAAACAATTCTGAATAAATTTGTCCAGATTCTTCATGACGTCCAAGAATAGACAATACCCGAGATTTTTTTTCTAAAAAGGACTTTGAATGTGGTAATTTGGATAAAATTTGATCATAGTATAAAAGAGCATTCTCGTAATCTCCAACTTTTAAAGATAATTCTGATGCACATTCAATTGCATCAAGATTAGATTGATCGTATTTTAAAATAAGATCAATGCAAGACAGAGCTTCTTGAAATTCTTGTTTTAAAGTAAAAATTTTTGCTTTGTACAATAGAGCTACATTATTGTTATTAGATTTTCCCAAGATATCATTAAAACATACTAATGCTTCACTGATTCTATTGTTATTAAACAACAGAATACCTTTTTTCAATAGTTGTTCAGTAGGATCAGGCAAAGATGCAGCAAAACGTTCACAGTATTCTATTGCTTCATCCACCTTACCTAATTTTTCTAATAAAATTATCTTAGAATTTAATCCATCCATGTGATTTGGAGAAATTTCTAAGACTTTTTCAAAATGAGCAAGTGCTTCATCTGTATTGTTTACGTCCATTTTAATTTGACCTAATAAAAGATGTGTTTCTATGTTGTTAGGAGAAATTTCTAAGACTTTTTCAAAATGAGCAAGTGCTTCATTGATAATTTTAGCATTCATGTTAATTTTTCCAACAAGCAAATGTGCATCTATGTTATTAGGCGAAACTTCTAAAAGTTTATTTAAATACGATAATCCTTTATGAGAGTTGCTATTTTTTATTGCAATTTGTCCTAAGAGTAATAATGATTCCAGATGATCATTATTAGATACAATTGATTCTAAAATTTTTACAGCATTTTCAGTGCGATTTGACTCTACTAATGATTTACCCAAATAGAATTTTGCTTCTATGTTTTCGGGTTCCAGATCTAAAACATGATAGAATTGATTAATTGCTTCTGGGATATTTTGTTTCGATAATAAAATTTTACCTTTCATTAAAAATGCTTCAGGAATATTATGATATGTTTTGAGAGCTTCATCATAACATTCAATCGCATCATCTAATTGAGAGAGATTATAAAGACAGAGACCCTTATTACATAATGCCGAATAAGATTGTGGGTTTTTTACAAGAGCACTTTCATAATACTTTAATGATTCTGTAAACTTTTTACATGCCAGAAAATAATTTGCAAGATTCAAGTCATCTGTAAAATCATCGGTGGGAATATCATTAATTTGATTTTTAATTCGTTCTCGAGATTCTAGTAATTTTTCAATTTTTGACTTAGTTTCAACGTCTATGGGGGGTAATTTTTGGAATAATGACTTTAAAGATAGGCCATTCTCCTCTAAAATACTGCTGATAAGACCATTGACCATCTTGAATTTAACTAGCGCAGATGTTGCCGACATTAGATTCGATGAGATTTTTAATCTAATAGCATTCTGTGCGTTCAAGTTGCCTGAACTATAGATTGTTCATTTGAGCCACTTGTGCGTTCAAGTTGCGTAAACTGCAAATTATATCACTTTTAGTGGTAATTTTTACAATGAAATTATTATTATTGGGATTGATATTTTTAGTATTTTTTACATGTGTGGAGAAATCTTTTGCAATAGAGAACAATAGTGAAATTGAGTATAATATACTACCCAATAAAATACATGAACATGATACGGTCATACTGGAATTATTTACAACAGTTCAAAGACAAGTACAATTAGAAAAAATTAACAATCTTAAAGTGGAATCACATGATAAATCCATCATTGATGTAGTAGATACACAAGAAATCCATGACTATAAAACCATTGTAAAACTAGATGCAAGAAAAGAGGGGGAAACGCAACTTTATGTTTATGTTGAAGGTTCAAAATTATTAGAGATACCAATCATAGTTTATGGGAATAATCTCCCAAGACATATTTCTTTGGATATTTTTCCAGATATGTTAAACATTGCAAAAAATAATCAAGGAATAGTTACAGTGGTATTGACTAATGAAAACGGGATACCAGTAAAAGCAGATAAAGATTATTTGGTAAAAATTAGTTATTCAAAATCAGGCATCATATCACTAAGTGATTCAAATATAATTATCTCAAAAGGAGAATTTAGCTCAAAACAAATCATAACTGGTATGAAGGATGGTATTGTTACAATAACTGCAAAAACAGATGATTTAGAAACATCTGAATTAGTTACAGTCGAAAAAAATCCTAAAAGGACAATAGAAATCGTAGTAGTTCCAGAAATTGTTACTTCATCTAAATCATCTAATACTCATTTAATTGCGCAATTATTTTCTGATGGAAAACTTATTGAAGCAACAAGTGATATCACAATACATTTTAAAATATCATCAGATTCTGAATTAGTAAATACGAGTAAGGAATCAGATGCGTTAACTAGAATAGGTTATTTTCAAATTAAAAAGGGACAGACATGGGGAGAAACAACATTCTCAATTCAAAAAGGAATGGAAAACACATACACTGTAACTGCTACATCACAAGATCCATTAGTTGTTGTAGAAAAAACATTTCAAACAATGAATAGTGAAGCATATGACGATAAAGAAATAAAATTTTATCCATTATCAAGCCTAGCAAATGGTAATGAACAATTAATCGGAGTTATTTATCTTGAAGATGCCAATGGTCATCCTGTGATTGCTAATCGGGACATTATAATCCCATTTTCTACATCGGACAAATCTATTCATATTGAAACAGCAATAGTCAAAAAAGGAACTGACTCCACACTTGTTTACGGAGATGTTGGGTATTTTGTCCCATTAGATTCAGAAATAGCACCACAAATTCAAAACTTTAAACCGATCTCTCTGAATATTCAGGGATTCAACAGGGATGAAGTATCATTAAAAACACATCTAGTTTCAAATACAATTCAAAATAATGAAGAACGGTGGATAACTGTTTACATGGAATCATCAGATGGTAATTTATTTAAATTTCCAGAGATTAGTCAAATTCAAATTTCCGACTCAAAAAATTTTCAAATAGATAAATCAAAAATGCAGATCTTTCCATATTTTATTTTAATTCCAGTTAGAGCATTAGATGCAGGAGAAGAAGATGTGACATTAAATATTGGGGAGTTTGAGACAGTTATTTCACTTACAAGCACATCATCAAAACCAGATTCATTAAAATTAGATTATTCAGATAATCTATTTAATGGTGTAAAGGATACTTTTGCCATTCAAATATTAAATTCCCAAGGTTTACCCATAGAAGCAAATGAAGATATCGAAGTACAGATTTTTTCTTCAGATCCAACTGTGATTAATTTTCCCAATAAAGTTATCATTCCTAAAAATTCAAGCTTTGTTAAATTAGAGATAACTCCAAAAATGCCTGGAAAAGCTGATGTTTCTTTAGTGTCTGCAGGATTACCTATAGATAGTGAAGAAATTACCGTTGAAGAAGCTACACCGTCAATACAAATTTCTAGTGAAAATATAGTCAACGAAGGTGATTCATTTATTGTGTCCATTCAAGCAAAACAAAATGGGATGCCATTACAAAATGCCCATATTAATTGGGAGCTGGAAGGTGGAATAACCACAATTTCAGATCAAAAAACAGGGCCAACTGGAGAAGCTATTGCCTCAGTTATTGCAACATCTAAAGATGCAGTTAAAATTATAGCTAGTATAGATAATGGACCTATCCAATCTGCATTTGCATCTAAAATAGTCAAAGTGAATGCAACTACTCAAGATATTTCTGAAGAATCTACCAAGTCATTTAAAAAACCAGAGATGGGAGGGTTTGATCCTGTGTTAATAGTTATCCCTGCATTAATTGGTGGCGTAGTGATATTTATGAAAAAGAAAAAACAAAGTAATTTAATATCTAAAAATATTGTTATAAGAAAATATGTAAAGTTTTTAATCAAAAATTTAAAGTTCACTTAATCTTTTAATTTCTTTTAGTAATTCTTCACTGTCTTGAATAAGATATTCAGGTGTACAATTTAGCATGTAACCATGATATATCATTTCAAAAGTCCAGTTATCACAAGTATTATTTTCTGAAATATCTGAATTATCATATATCCAATCAAACCCATTTTTTATTTCAGACTGTGGAAATGAAGGTCCTCGCTCCAAAGTCATAGTTTGATCCTCATAATTGATTTTAACTTTAGAATTTAATGCGCCTGGATACAAATAAATCACATTAGGATGATTAGTAATCGCAAAAAATTCATTTTGGGTTACAAATTCACTATGAAGTAAAATTACCGTGTTGTATTTTTTTAAAATATTTGGATCTTTATCAATAGATACATCATCGATTACATCATAACCTAAAAACTCTAAAATCCTAAAACTATTTGCACCAGTTGAATAAATTGGGTCATACTCTTTATCTATTTTAACAGTAATACATGCATCACAATTTCGAGTATAGAAATCATGAATACTATTCCATTCATAAGCTGTTTGAGTAAGAATTGGATAAACAACAACAGTGTTTGATGGAGCACTTAATTCTGAATATTGATCAAAATATCTCGTTTCAGGCATTTGCGAAATTCCGTATTGTTCAAAATCATCAGACACATTTACAGCATTAGAATATTCAGTTTTTATAATAATAATCACAGATAACATAATTAAGATTAAAGAAAGCATAATTTTTCTATTCTTAGGCATGTTTTAGATGTTCAAAGTAGATACAAAAAGAACATTTTGTTCAGATTAAACAATTACAAAAGATTGTTCACGGTGAACAAACTTCAATATATCGACATCTCTTGACTAATAATTTTTAATGTTTAAGAAGGGATTATCATTTAAGAGTAATTTTCATCACAATTTAAAATCAGAAAAATACCAAAAATTTAGTCTAAAAACACAAAAAATCAAAAATAAAAAGGCAGTTCTCTTATCACAGTTAGGGATCTTGATATTTTTTGGTGGATATTTTGCAGGATTACCTACATCATCAGGTCACAATGAAGAATTGTTAAATCCAATTGGACTTTTCAGTACGGAATATCAAGTTGAAAATTTAAGGGGTGATTCTATGTATTTGTACAAATATTGGAATATTTTACCAGGTGCAACATTGAGTGTTAATATTTTGAATCCTGTTTCAATGCCTAAAGAATCAATTGAATTGATTAAAAATTCCATAACATCTACAGATACTATGGATATTGATGACTCTTTATTGCATAAAGGTCCAAAAAATTCATTTTCTACATATTATTTAGGATGGAAAGGAGCTTTACAATCAACACCAGACACAAAGATACCTATTCCTAAGAATTTTGTAATTACAAATTCAGATAAAGCAAATGGAGACATCATCATAATACTTTCAAACATCAAAGATCGTTCAGGGAATACAGGATATACAAAGACAGTTTTAGAAGGTGATCATATTGTAAAAGCATTCATTACAATCTATAATGTCAATGCACTTTCGTCTAATCAACTAGAAACAATTGCAAGACATGAATTTGGTCATGCTATTGGATTAGGACATTCTAGTGCACCCGAAGATCTGATGGCGCCAACTATTGATATGACATACCCGTATATCTCAGAATGTAATATTCAGGCAATAGTTGATTTGTATAATGAAAAATCAGATGGAACTACAACATGCCAAAAATGAGCTTAATATTTACAAACAGATCCTCTTAAGTTAAAAAAATAGTGATAAGTATGGAACTTGAATTATTAATAGCAGAAGACAACAAATTTACTGCAACCCAGTATAAAAAATTCTTAGAGTCAAAAGGATACAAAGTAACAATCTTTAATGATGGTGCTAAATGTCTTGAAAAATTTACAAATGAGTTAAGGTACAGACGCGTTGTCTTAAAAGATAAATCATCTCCATATCATTGTGTTTTATTAGATCATGACATGCCAAAAATGAATGGCTCAGAAGTGTATGAAAAAATACGCAAGATATGTCCAGAACAAAAAGTAGTTTTTTTGTCTGCATATGGACAGACCATTTTAAAATCCCAAGAAGGATCTAGAGAAGCATCTCTTCAGATAATTCAAAAACCATTTTCGTTAGATTTTTTACTAAAGAAAATTGAGCCAAAATCTTTTGTAAGTATTAAACGAACAAATGTTAATGATGGAATACTTACGGCTACACAGAGTTCTGAAACTATAAGATAACAATAAAACAATACTGTAATTTTTAAGAAAATTCATTCTTTCAAATAGAGTTACTAGCGCCTTTCTTCTGATTTTACTTCCCACTTTAGTTTACCAAATCGGGCAGACTCTAATTCTAAATGTCCTATCACTTTATCACCCTTGAGAACCTTAGCATAATCAGATTTTCGTCTACGAATTATTCTAGCTTTTTCTTTATATCCACCTTCGATCATCTTTATTCCAAATCTTTTTCCAGCCTTGGAAATTAATTTTCTAACAGTTAAAGAATCATCAGATAAGGAAAATAATTCAAATTCTCCAAAATTTTGAGTTGACAAAATATAATCTTCGGATTTAATATTGAGTTTCAATCCATCTGAACTGGCTTGTTCGTTTAACCACGATATCACATTTTCGATATTTCCTTTTTCAGCACCATATGCATACTCTTTCACAATTTTTGTTGAGATTTTTTTATATTAATATGATATTCAGTATTTTTTATAATCTAATTAGATGGAATTTTTTTAGCTATATTTTTGATTTATGCCAAAATGGTACTCATTTTAGGCTTATTTTTCCAGTGATTGTATATGATTCGAATTCATTATAATAGTATGTATAAGATATGCATTGAGCTAGGTACTTGTGTAGTAACAAAGCCAAATAGATCCATATCTTGTTGGGCCGTCTTAAATCATTATGGTATATCTCAAGATGATTTGAAAAAATTAAATTTATCATATGATGAACTATACGTAATTTATAAAACAGTTCAACAACATGAACAAATCCGTGAATTTCTAAAAAATTTAAAGAAAAAAGTAACTTTGATTACTGAAGATTAAAAGATGATCTTTCAAGATCAAATTATAAAGTTTTAAAAAATAAACAGAGTGAATAAAGTAGACATACAACACCCAATTAACTAAATCATATAATCCTATTTGTCATCGATACTCTCGATGGGATGTCGCGTCCCTTGCGACTCCCCTCGGGGGAGGTAATATTTTTAATAAAAAAATTGGACCGATTAATGTAGATGATCACAATTAGTATGAGATGTATTTGTGTTAATTGAACAAACGCAAGAATTTATCCAATTATACAAATTAACAACATGAAGAAAATAGCTTGTAGTAATTATGGATATGATTGCAAATTTGAAATTACAGATAATGACTTGGAATTTATTGAAAAATATCAAAAACATTGTATGGATGAACACGGGGTTGAACATAGTATAGAAGGATTAACTCAATTAATACTCCGAATAAAAAATTAAAATAATAATATGAATGCTAATATAAAATAAATTAATTTTATTCACCATAAAATCATTAAAGATTTATGAATTTCTTATGCTAACAATAGAGCAGTATTAGCGATATAATCAAATACTTGAAGTATATTTTTTAAGTGTGAGTAATTCCTTAGAAAAAACAGATTTCAGCAAATTTGATTTAGACATTAAACTAAAAAATTTAAAAAATATTCACCATGCTTTGGATCAATCATCAATTGTCTCAATTACAGATGCAGAAGGAAATATTACATACATCAATAACAAATTTTGTCAGATTTCTAAATATTCTCCTCATGAGATTGTTGGAAAAAATCACCGTATTTTAAAATCAGATTTTCATCCTGAGAATTTTTATGAAAATATGTGGAAAACAATATCCTCTGGATGTATTTGGCATGGTGAAATAAAAAATAAAGCCAAAGATGGTACGTATTATTGGAAAAAAACAACAATAGTACCAATTTTTGATTCAAATGAAAATATTCAACAGTATATTTCCATATCAACAGATATCACTGATCAAAAACAATGGACAGAAACTCAGGTAATGAGGGAACGATTTGAACTAATAGGAGAATTATCATCTAGAATAGCACATGACATACGAAATCCTCTATCAGTTATACGTGCAGCCGTAGAAAATCTCAAAATTTTGTATTCAATAGACGATGCAAAATTAAAAAACATGGATAAGATTGATCGTTCTATAGACAGAATTACTCATCAAATTGAGGATGTTCTTGATTTTGTAAGAAGCGATACTATGATGTTTGAAAAATATACTCTATCAGAAATTCTAGCAGATGCATTAGATTCTATCCACATACCCAATAAAGTACGATTTGAACTTCCAAAAAAGGATATTGAAGTAATGTGTGATAAAAAGAGAATTTCTGTTGTTATGGTAAACATTATTCTTAATGGAATTCAAGCTATCAATGAAAATGGCAATATCAAAATCAGATTTAAAGATGCAGATGAATTTGCCATAATAGAAATTGAAGATTCTGGGAGTGGAATTCCTGATCATATAATAGATAAAATATTTGAACCAATGTTTACTACAAAGCAACAGGGCACAGGACTCGGATTATCCAGTGTTAAGACAATAATTAATGCACATGCAGGAAAAATATCTGTTAAATGCAATCCTACAGTATTTTCAATAATAATTCCAAAAAATCCTGCTTAAAATATAGAATAAATAAAAGAATTCAAAAAATCAATCATTAATTTCTATATCTTCAAGAAGTTCTAGACATGATTTGTATGTATCTAACACGCCTGGAGCACTTTTTTGAAGGGATTTTTTAATATTGGTTGAAATTTCTATAGATTGACTCATACATTGTTACTTTAAGACAAATATGAAAACAATCAAACAAAACTCAGTTGACATAGATATTAACTTAATTTACGCACAAGTTTGTTTGCTTTGGACAGACTTTAGGTAATAACCTACAAATTTTAAATTAATAGTAATGTTATCTGGGAGTCCATTAGAAAACGACCCTGTTTTACGAGATTTAGCTGAAATTTCAGTAAATGCGCTAAAGGATTTAGAATTAGCAAAAAAGGAACTTAAAGAAAACGATTTCCGTATGCAGGAAATGAACAAAATGGCAAATGAGAGAGTGCAGGAGATGACAAAAGTCAATCATCAATTACAAGAAAAAATTTCTTTTGTGGAAAACATGACAAAATCAATCAAGAAAAAAACGCTCATCTAGAAAATGAATTAAAATCAGTAAGTCTTGAAAAAATTAATTATAGTAAACTAAATGAATTATTGAAAATTGACCTGGGCAAAGTAATTAAAAAAGAAAAAGAGTTATCAATCAAACAAATTTTCTTAGAAAAGAAAATTCAGGAACAATCAAGTGATTTGATGCGAACAGAAAAAATGGCAATGATCGGACAATTTACATCAAGATTAGCACATGATATAAGAAATCCACTAACCAAATTAAAAATATCTCATGAAATATTATCACAAGCACAAAATCTTAGTGTAATGGATAAGATTAAACATCAACAAAGAATCACGGATGCAATTATCAACATAACTCATATCATTGAAGACGTATTAGAATTTGTAAGAATGTCTGAACTTAATCTAAGAGAAAACACATTGAAAAATATTTTGAATGCATCAATTGAAAATTTAGATATTCCATCATCTGTTAATGTGAAAATTGAAGGTGATGACACATCAATTTTGTGTGATAATCGAAAATTAGAAGCAGTGTTTGTGAATATTTTGAAAAATGCTCTTGAAGCTATTAAAAATCAAGGATACATTACAATAAAAATTCTTAATAATGATAGTAATACAGAGATTTACTTTGAAGATTCAGGAGAAGGAATTAGTCAAGTAGTTCAAAGTAAAATGTATGAACCTATGTTTACCACAAAACAACATGGGAGTGGTTTAGGATTAGCAATTTGTAAAATGATCGTAGAGCAGCACGGAGGAAAATTAATTTATAAAAATCACCCATCTGCATTTTCAGTAATTTTACCAAAGACTAACAAAACTAAAACGATTGTGCAATAAAGTCATTTTAACATTAATATTAAAAATTCAGTTGTCCATAGAATGCTATAGAAATATTTGAATGTACATATTCAAATAATTGAAGATGGATTAAAATTTTGTATTTAAAAT
>NZ_AHJG01000067.1:0-10325 GCF_000241145.1 Candidatus Nitrosarchaeum limnium BG20
AACTAAGAAAGAAGCTCCAAAAGAAGTAAAGAAAGAACTAAGAAAGAAGCTCCAAAAGAAGTAAAGGGAAAGAAGCTCCAAAAGAAGTAAAGAAAGAAACTAAGAAAGAAGCTCCAAAAGAAGTAAAGAAAGAAACTAAGAAAGACGCTCCTGCAAAAAAATCTAAATAGAAAACTCTATTCTAAAAATTAAACTAAAAATTTTATTCTAATTGGTATAAATCTAGTTTATAGTCAATACTGCAATCAGGTTGTGACCAATCAAGAGTATTCTCTTGTGGAATAACTCCAAGTGGATCATACTTTTCAAATTTTGTCATTCCTTGAATTGATGATAGCATGACTATTTTTGATTCATTTGAAGATGTCATATCTACCTGAGAACTACTTTCACTTAGAATTCCACTAGTTAGATTTGTAATTGAATTTATTACTCCTACTGGAATATTGTTTCCTCCAACTACGTAAAGCATTGAGCGTTTCACTGTATTTGGTGATGTATTTTCATAAAGCATTTTGAGTGAATCTCTTAATGATTCCTCTAGGCTTTGTCCGTTTTTGCTTGTAGTTAGAATATTGGTTTGATTTGATATATCTGAAGTGTGCAGGGAACTAACTACGTGCATAATTGCATCATTGGCAATGTTGTAACATGTTTTTGGACTCAAATCTGGATTACTTTCTAAAAGTGAGTCATTATCTAAAACAATTGTACATGCGGAGTTTGCTTTTACTCTTTTTAGGGAAACACCTGAGTTGAAAATTCTATCTTTTTCATATTTGAATGGCATTATTGCAAATGAAATTAAGCCCTTGTCTGCCTCTTTGCAAATTTCTGAAACTACTGGTGATATGGCAGAGCCTGTCTTTCCTGCCAAATTTGTCATAAGAACAATAGTAGAATATTTTGAAATTTTTTCTTTAATTTGATCTGCTACCTTGTATGTAGAACCTCTGATTAATTGCACTGAAGGATTTATGACTGAATCAGTGGAGACTTTAATTGAATCCGCACCTGATTGGATATCTTTTTGATCATTACTAATAATTAGACAATCTGAATTGAGTGAATCTTTAGCCTGTATTGCTAATTTTGAGCCTGCCCCGCCTAAGCCAATAACTAAGATCGGTTCTTTAACTTGAAAACTCATTTCAAATATTATTCAGAGATTTGGATAAAAAACCTTCTTACGTTATTTTAATCAAATTTTCAATCTAAAAAAATTAGCTTGCGATCTCGCCAATGATACTGTGTATAGAGGCATCTGTTATTTTGACTGTCTGTGTCTGACCTATCTTGATCTCATCTTTAACAAATACTGACTTGTATGCAAAGTTTCTTCCCTTGATGCCTTGATCGGTCTTCTCATCAAACAAAACTTTACCCTTCCACCCGATCCATTTCTGATTGTTTTCCAAAGAGATCTTGTTTATTTGATTAAAGATGATCCTGCTTCTTCTTTTCACTTCTGATGCCTCTATCTGTTCCCACTCTGCAGCTTCTGTTCCTGGTCTTGCACTATACTTTGAAAGATTCACAATATCTGGGCTTGTCTCATTTAGAAGTTCAACTGTTTTCTCAAAATCTTCTCTAGTTTCTGATGGAAAGCCTACTATGATATCTGTAGATATTGTAAAGTCTGTATATCTCTCTCTGGCTTTTTTCACAACTTCTTTGAATGTGTTTACTGTGTGCCCTCGTCTCATATCATTTAGGACTTTGTCGCTTCCACTCTGAACAGGAATATGTAGAAATTTGTATACTTTATCACTGCTAAAAGATTCTATCAATTCATTTTTTATTCTTGGCATGTACATTGGATTCATCATGCCAACTCGTATCATGAAATCTTCAGGAATTTCTGAGACTGCTTTTACCAAAGTAGGTAAATCCGTATTGATATCAAATCCATAACAACCATTATCTGTTGATGTTAGCCAGATTTCTTTGCATCCATCGCTTACCTCAGTTTCAACCTGTCTGACAATATCTCCAATTCTGTAACTCTGAAGGTCTCCTTTTGCTAGTTTGGTCTGACAAAAAGAACATTCACTCATACAACCACTAGCGATCTCCACAATTCCAACAACTTCATTCAATCTAACTTTGGGCAATCCTACTTTTGATAGATCAGTATCTTCAAGTGCGACAAACTTTGTTCCCCTTAATGTAGAATCTATCACCTGAAGTGTTTTTCCAAGCGAATTTGGTCCTAACAAACTTGCATTCTTTGAAATTTTTTCAACTGTACTAAGCTCTGCTTTAGGGAGACATCCAGCAACAACTAGTGGTTTTGATTTTAATGATTTAATTCGATGAATCATCTTGTTTGCAGTTGAATCTTTAACCGAACAAGTAACTACTATATTCAAATCTGATTCTGTAGAATTTTTGGCAATAGTGTGACCGCCATTTACTATTAATCCTGAAATCATTTCAGAATCTGCAAAACTTGCAGAGCATCCGTATGCTTCTACGAATATCTTTGCCATGATTTATCCAAACAATGCATCAATTTCTTTATTGCTCATCAATTTCTTTGATGTTACTAACTCTCTAATGGTCTTTCCAGTTTTTAGGGACTCTTTGAACAACTCTGCAGATTTTAGATAACCTATCTTTGGTGTCAGTAGAGTCACTATTACTGGACTATTTTCTATGTTGCTTCGAAGCTTTTCTTTGTTTGCAGTCAATCCGTCTATAAGATTTGCAGAAAATATTGGTACAAAATTCTTTAACATGTCTGTGGATTCTAACATGCACTTTAGCATACCTGGCATCATTACATTTAGCTCAAACTGTCCACTTTGTGCTGCATAAGATACGGCAGTATCATTGCCAATTATGTTAAAGCAAATCATGTTCATGCATTCTGCCAAAGATGGATTTACTTTTCCTGGCATAATTGATGAACCTGCATGAACTGCTGGAATTCCAAGTTCTGCTAATCCCGCAATTGGACCTGATGCCATTAATCTTATGTCGTTTGAAAGTTTGCCAATTTCAAGTGCCAAATTTCGTAGTGCTCCTGAAAGATTTGCAACCGCAAATTTACTTTGTAATGCATACTGCATATCTTTCTCTGGAACTAATTGCAATTTTGAAATCTTTGCAAGTTCTGAAATTGCAATTTTTCTATATCCTTTTGGGGTGTTTGCACCAGTACCTACTGCTGTTCCTCCCAAAGCTACATTTTGTAATTCTTTTTGTGATGAAATAATTTCATTTTTTGCCTTTGTAATAGATGTGACATAAGCTGCAAATTCACTTCCAAGAGATACAGGAAGTGCATCCATCAAATGTGTTCTTCCTATTTTTTTAAACGATGAAAATTCTTTTGATTTTTTTGTCAGTGATTTTATTAATTTATCAATTGCTGGAATAGTCTCTTCCAAATTAATTAGAATTGCAACATGCATTGCAGTTGGGTATGTATCATTACTTGACTGTGACATGTTTACATGATCATTTGGATGCAAATGCTGATACTGACCTTTCTTTTTGTGTAAAATCTCCAATGCTACATTTGCAATAACTTCATTTGTATTCATGTTAAATGCAGTCCCTGCACCAGAGTTTATCATCTCAATTACAAATTGGTCGATGTATTTTCCTGAAAGTATTTTGTCACATGCTGTAACTATAGCTTTACCACGCTTAACATCAATTGCTTTTGTCTTCATGTTTGCAATTGCAGCTGAGCGCTTGATCATTACAAATGACTTGATCAAATTTTCATGTGCTCTGATTCCTGTAACATGATATTGTTGAATTGCTCTTCCTGTGAATGCTCCATAATATGCGTCTGAAGGAATTTTTATCTTTCCAAGTGAGTCTTCATCTAATCTGAATTTCAATTCATTTTCTCTTAAATTTCCCATTATTCATTCTTTTTCTGATATTTTTTCTAAACATTTTTCCCTCTAATGGGAATTATTATATAGGAATCAAGAGTCACGATGCGTAATGAATAAGCGTCTAAGTATGCTCTTTACCATCACAGCAGTAGCTGTAATGGGAGCAACGCTATTCGGAAGCACATACACACAAACCCAAATTGGTGCTCAATCACTTGACGCCTCTAAAATGGATGTCAACGTACTTGAACAAATCCACCAAATGGGCGGTTTACAGCTAGTAATGCCAGAAGCATTCGCAGTAACTGATTGTGGTGCATTAGCTGACTCTGGACGAAAAGTCGTAGAGTTTAACTTGACTGGTGAAAGTGTCACACTTCCAATCATGGGAGGAAAGACATACAATGCAATGACCTTTAGTGGACAAGTCCCAGGACCAACACTAAGAGTTACTCAAGGTGATGTCGTAAAAATGACATTAACAATCCCAGCAGGTGAAGTTACTGGTCACGGTAACGACATGCATGCATCACAAATGTCCGCAGGCAACTTTGAATCTGTTAACCCAGGTCAAACAAGCCAATACTGTTACATTGCTCAAGCAGCTGGTACTTTCAAATACCATTGTTCTGGTGTACACCTAATTGGTATGGATCAACACGTCCTTTCCGGCATGTACGGAATTGCAATTGTTGACCCAATCGATGGTTACAACAAATTAATGGTAGAGAAAACATCAGTTAACAACGGCAAAGTATCATTAGACAGACAGTTCTACGATGCAGACGCATTAGAGTTCACACTCCAATACAACCAATTGTACCTTACACCTGAAGGCAACTATGATGCCGGAGCAATGTTCCAACATCATAACACTGCAACAGTTGTTAACGGAATGCAATTTGGTTATGTACCAAACATGGTTCACAACTTGCTCGTTAAAGGCGATGCAAACAAGAACATCTTTGTTGCACAACCATGGAATGGACTTGAACTAAAGCAGTACCAATCACAACTCTTGTTTGTTGAAAACAATCAACATGTAAGACTCTTCGTTGAGAACCAAGGTAACGAACCAGTATTTTTCCACATTGTTGGTGAAATCTTGGACAGAGTTACACAAGGTAACAGAGTACAATCTGCAGCAACTGAAACATGGTTGCTCGGTGGCTCACAAGGCATGATTGTTGATTTGGTATTTGATGAACCAGGTGCATACGCAGCAGTTAATCACGACTATGCAGCAATTTACACAGGTGCTGCTACAGTATTTGTAGCAGGTGATCCATTTGGATTGAACCCAAGATTGGTCAATGCAGGAGTAATTCCAGCACCAGTACCATCATATGCATATGCATTGGGCAACCCAAGCGATGCTGTCCCACCAATGGGAATGAACAGTATTGCACACCCAGCAGTAAATGTACACGGTCTATACACTGATGACGTAGCTTCCGCAAAAATAGCAAGCGGTGCTATCCCACTATGGGAAGTTGTACCAACACTACCACCAATACCATAGGTAGAATAACACTCCAATCTTTTTCTATTTTTCAATTCTTAATGAATTATATTCTATAGATTTTTTCTTAATTGCATGGGTTTTGAAGATTCTGTTTTGATTTGTGATGAAGTAGATCCAGTTCTAAATAAAATATTACAAGATAACGGCTTGAAGGTTTCTTATGAGCCAAAAATTACACCTGAACAAATTAAAGAAAAAATTTCTAATTTCAATATTGTAATTGTAAGAAGTAGAACCACTATTACTAGGGAGATAATTGAAAAAGCCGACAAGTGTAAAATAATTGCACGTGTAGGAGTTGGACTAGATAATGTTGATCAAGTAGCAGCTAAAGAAAAAAATATTCGCGTAATCAATGCAGCTGAAGGTGCAATGAATGCAGTTGCAGAACTTGTTTTGGGTTTGATGTTATCTTTAGCAAGACAAACTGCAAGAGGTGATAGAGCAATTAGAAATGGACAATGGCTAAAAAATGAATTGAAAGGAACAGAACTTAGAGGAAAATATCTTGGAATTGTTGGACTAGGTAATATTGGAAAAAGATTGGGACGACTTGCACGTGCACTAAACATGAATATCATTGGATACGATGTGGTTCCAATTGATGAAGAGTTTTCAAAAGAAGTTGGTTTGATGAAAGCTGATTTGGATACATTATTGCAAAGCTCAGATTATATCTCAATTCATGTGCCTTTGTTGGATTCCACATATCACTTGATAAACGCTCAAAAAATTTCCACAATGAAAAAGACTGCAAAAATTATCAACACATCAAGAGGTGGTGTAGTTGATGAGGATGCATTGTATGATGCCCTAAAAAGTGGTAATTTGGGAGGTGCTGCATTGGATGTATTTGAAAAAGAGCCAGCAACCGGAAACAAATTGGCAGAACTAGATAACGTAATTTTGACCCCACATATTGGTGCTCAGACAAAAGAGGCCCAGTCACTGGCTGCAAACATTACAGGAGAAAAGATTATTCAGATTCTCCGTGGCGTAATCTAAGCCATTTTCTCGCACGAATTTTAAATTGCCAAAAAAAGCTTGACTTTTTCGTGATTAAATCTCTTCGAATTCTTTTTAAGATTGGTTTAAAAGGTGAAGTTCGTGAAGAAAAGATCTAGCATGAATATAGAATCTGAGCGAGTAGGCAAAAATATGCCTAGTCTACGTTCACTGGTCATAATTTCAATAGGTCTGATTGTTGTTGCAATACTTACTTCTGCCTTTGTTTATGCAGAGACTGCATCTGTTAGTGTGGATGGCAAATCTTATGATATTCAATATGTCGGTAATGGAGTAACAGTATCTGGTATATCTGCTGATACTGATTTTGTATCTTTGATTCTAAGTGTGAATGTTTCTGGTTCTCCTGGAACTTTGGAGGTTACTCTGGATAGAAATCTAATTGATTCTACATTTCAAGGAAATGATGATGATTTTATTGTTTTAGCAGACGGTGATGAACCAAAGCATACCGAGATTCAAACAAACACACAAAGTAGAACTCTAAGTATTGAACTACCTGCTGGAACAGAAGAGGTTGAAATTATCGGTTCTGTCTTTGGTTCTACAGAAACACCTACTGAGGAACCAACAACTGAAACCCCAACAGAAACACCTACTGAGGAACCAACAACTGAAACCCCAACAGAAACTCCTACAGAAACACCAACTGCTGAAAAACCCACTGTACCCGTAGAAAAACCAACTACACCAACATCTGAAAAACCTAAAGTTGAATGTGGTCTTGGAACAATTCTAAAAGATGGAGCATGTGTTTTAGATGAAAGATGTGGTCCTGGAACAATTCTAAAAGATGGTGTATGTGTAGCAGAACCCGTTACTGAGAGTGTTCCTGCTAAACCATTTGGAACTCAATTAGTTATTGCACTAGTTGGCTCATTTGTAATTGCAGGTACTATTGGAGTTGTATTGGCTTTAATGTCTAAAGCAAGTAAGAGCAAAAACTGATCTAATTACACTGATAGTTTTTACCATTCATAATGTTAAACAAATCAAATCCTGAATATTGAATTGTTGTAGTATATGGAATCACTCCGATAATTGGAGTATCTATGTTTACCAGCATGTTCAGTTTGTTTGGGTCTACTCTGATGTCTCCTCCGTTGAATTCAAAATCTAAATTCATAAACACATATTGTGCCTCTGTAAAGGATTCAGAGCGAAAAATTCCCTCTTGGCTGGCATGAGATGACGGATTTATTGTAAGAGGTTGAACTGTAAATGTTCCAATGTTTTTAAAATCATAAAATGAAACTATCTCAAATTTTTTAAAACTCATCCAAAATGGCATTGTGTTACAAAATTCAACGTTACCGTTGTTTGATAATTCAAAATAACCAAATTTACTTTTATCATCCCATTTGTAGTGTAATTGTTGAGCTCCATAGATATTCAAAAAAGAATGTGCAAAAGGAATTACTATTAAAATAATTGCAATTACTACTATCCTTGTATATTTATTCATGATTTTAAATTACAATAATTTTTTTATTTATGAGATACTGCATTGCCTGTGAAAATTCATTATCTGAAAGATTATCGCTTAACCACCATCCAGCTGTATTTTTTACCCAATCTGGAATGTGTACTGTATCAAAATTTTTTTCTTTAATCTTATCTGGAACTGTGATCAACTCTTTGTCAACAAATCTGTTTATTGCATCCATGAAAAATCCATCTGATATTTGGTTGTTGATCCAACTATAAGCAATCTGTTTCATTCCAGTTGAGATGCAAATGTTTTTTGAATTTACTATCTCAAATTCTGCAGTATTTTTTGCACCTGAATATTCAATGTCTATGAAATATTTTCCAAGTGGAAATGTATCTGCTTCAAATGGAAATACAGAAGGAATTGGATTTTGTAAATTGCTTATGGGAATTGGAATTGCATTACTTTGTTTACCTGTTTGGTCTCTAATGTGGATAATCGCTGAATCTCCTGTAACTTCGGAGACTTGAATTGTGTAAAATAATTTCTCACAATATTTGTAACTAGTCTTCTCCATTGCAATATCTACAGTTGGAACGGCATAGACACTTGGCAAAAGACTGATACTAAAAATTCCTAAAATTATGATTGCATAATTTGACTTCAATGGCTGAGATTTATCATTGCTCAATAAAAATCTCAAATCACATCAGGAATGCTTTTTAATAACTTGAAATAATTTCAATTATCGTTTTCTGCGGATACAAAGTCTTTGAGTGTGTGGCAGTAATGCCCCCTCAAGGAAAATTATTCTATTGTGTGATTTCTATCATCGAAGTATTCATTTGAGATAGTTTATTACAGATTGTCATATTTATGACAAGATTAAAATATTGTTACTTGTGCTTACTGTGAATATGCAACAATCCGTATTACTTGAAGAACAAGCAAAACCACGAACTGAAAGGCAGGTAACTTACTTTTGCAGATTGTGCAGAAACTATGGAATTAAAACTAGAAAGGCACATCTACAAAATTATCATAATGCCCACAGAGATACAGTCACCAAGCGAAGTAACGGTGATCTGGTAGATACTATCTTTGTAGAGTCCAAATAACTTGGAGCATTTCAGTTATTAAAGGGGAATTTATCAAAACCGATATGCCCAGCATACAAGATAAGACTTGGATCCGACTATGGCAAGAGAATACTCCGGAAATTCGAGAACGAGTAGTTCAATGGCGTAAAGAAAATGCCATTACAAGAATAGACAGACCAAGTCGTTTGCAAAGAGCCAGAAGATTAGGTTACAAAGCAAAACAGGGCATTGTTGTAGTTAGAATGAGAGTTGGTACTGGTGGTATGCGAAAACAAAGACCAGTAGCTGGTAGAAGACCAAAACATCTTGGTGTTACAAGAATCAAAGCAGATGATGACATGAAGACAGTTGCAACAAGAAGAGCTCTTGAAAGATATCCTAACTTGAAACTTTTGGGTTCATACTTTGTTTACAAAGATGGAATGCATTATTGGTTTGAAGTTATCATGGCAGATCCACAGCATAAAAGAATTGCACAAGACAAAGAATTACGACAAAGAATTCCACAAATACTAGCATAACTTGAAATCGATTTTATTTGTTTCACTTGTTTTACTTTTAGTAATTACACCTGCATTTGCTGCTCCGTTATCTGATAGAACTGGATTAGTAAACAAATTAGATGTAAAAACAGATGGATACACATTTCAAATTGAAACTGTAGCAAACTTTGACATTACAGATTTTGAATTTGATAAAGATGCCAAACGATTGACTTTACATGTCACAAGTGGCCTTCAAAATAATTTAGCAGAGATATATCTGCCTCAGAAACTTTTGAGTGGAAATTTTACTTTTTACATTAATGGAACTGAATTTTCCCAAAAAATAAAGAACAACAATGATATTTCATTTATCACGCTAAACTTTACTGGATCAGGTAATTCCAAAATAGATATTGTTGCAACTGAATACTTGCATGACAAAAATCCTACCATTGTAGTTGAAGAAAAGACTCCAACTGAAACTACATCTCAAAAAGGCGGTGGTTGTCTAATTGCTACTGCAACATATGGCTCTGAACTGGCACCACAAGTACAACAATTAAGAGAACTACGAGACAATTCCTTACTCAAAACAGAATCCGGAACTGCATTCATGAAGACTTTCAACGATTTCTATTATTCATTTAGTCCTACTGTGGCAGACTGGGAACGAGAAAACCACACATTCAAAGAAGTAGTGAAGATAACCCTTACTCCTATGATTTCATCTTTGTCTATTCTAAATTATGTGGATATGGATTCGGAATTATCTGTAATTGGATATGGTGCATCTTTGATTCTTTTGAATCTAGGCATGTATTTTGTTGCACCTGTAGTGGTAATTCACAAAGTAAGAAAACTGGAATTATCCAAAAAATCTAATCTAAATTTTTAATTTTA
>NZ_AHJG01000066.1:0-607 GCF_000241145.1 Candidatus Nitrosarchaeum limnium BG20
TTCCAGCCTTAAATAACTGGCGATCCATTCACATTGGGTGAAAACGGAACAGGTAAAACAGACGCACAAAAAGCTATTTGGACAAGATTTGTACCAACTGTCGCAAGTACTGGTACAGTAGCAGTTACTCAAGGTGGTCAAAACACAACTTCTAACATAACAGTTCAGAAGTTTAGTGAAAGAGCTATCTTAACTAACTCTACTACCAACCCAACAGGTTCAGTCAATGCATTAGTTGTAGATTTAGAAACAACCATAGGTGAGCTTAGACAATCAATCAGAAATCCAAGTACTGGTCCATTCCATGGATTTAACTTCTTAAACTTAGATCTTAGAAGTATCAGTACAACAGGTACATTTGATGTTTATTTGTTAAACAGTACAACAACAAATGGACGAATCATAAACCCTGCTACCGGTTTAGTTAGAGATTATGTAGGTACATTGTTAATTGCTGATAATGTTAGCCCACAAAGCTTAACATTATTAAACGCAACAGAAACAAACGCTAGAATAATTCGCAACAGCAACCACACCAGCAACAAACTGGGTTGGTATTAGCATTTGTGTATAACGGCGGCTCCCCAGATCTAACTGCATCCGGAAA
>NZ_AHJG01000065.1:0-790 GCF_000241145.1 Candidatus Nitrosarchaeum limnium BG20
TCAATGGTACTTCTGGATTTAACATGAACGTTGTAAGAGAGTCTAAATCACTAAATACTAACAGCGCAGTTTCTATTGGTCAAATATTTGTAAACACTAATGCAAAAGCAGCAGGTGATTTGGCAGGTATATGGCCAATTGTACAATTTTACAACCTATCCGTAGGTGGTAACGTTATAGTCAGCTACAACAAAGGTGGTGGTGTTCAATCAACAACACTTACTTTTGACACAGTTGATCAATTTGCCAAAGTTGTTTTAGATAAAGCAAAGTACACTCAAAAAATCACAGGTTCACGCAACTATTACTGATCTATGGCTAAACATTGACCCAACCGATGAAGACTCTTGGACATTTGGTACCAATGCAACTGCTTCAGGCAGTGCAAATAACGCACAAAATGTGTTATCTACCAACTACCAAGTATTCAACGAAAATGGTGGTTTAGCTGGTGCAAATGTACCAAGTGGTATTATCAATATCAAAGGTAACCTAACCGCATTGATGGTAGAAACAAACGGTGTATTGAAACTAAACGCTGATAAACAAAACAGTGGAACTGCAGTTTTGACACTACAAGACAACGATGATTCCGATCTCGATTCTTGTACTCAAGATGCAAGTGCTTGTACAGCTACAAACTCTGCAAGCTTTGGTTTAGGTCGAAATACACAACCAATCACAATTACCGAACAAGGACCAAATTCTGGTATATTTGGCACATATGATGAGTCAGATAAATCAGCAATCATAGTTACAGATAATGCCAAAAGAGGCACATCAGCAACAA
>NZ_AHJG01000064.1:0-1956 GCF_000241145.1 Candidatus Nitrosarchaeum limnium BG20
AAATCGAAAAATTATACTCTCAAGGCATTCCTAACCATGGTCCAACTCAGACAAAAAGTATAGATGAAATTTTAAAAGAGATTGAGCAAGAAGCAGGCTTACACGCACAAAACAATATCCTGCCTCTCGAGGAACAACTATCCTTCTCAGATACTCTGACCTACTCTCATTCTCAGGCACAAGATATCACAAACCCATCAATTTTACCACCCCTTAATTCTCTCCAGGAACAACTATCCCTTTCAGATACTCTGACCTTCTCTCATTCCCAGGCACAAAATTCAACATTCCCAATTTTACAGATTATTCCAATACTTGAGCCTACAAAAGGAGGCTATTCTATGACTGAGGAGCCTGAAATTGTTCTTGAATTCTATGATGAATCCCAAGCATTACAACTTGAATTAAACGATATAGAATTAATCTTAAACTTGGTAGAATCAGCCGGTGAACCCACTCAAGATTCCCCTAACAGCCTAGGACTAATTACTGACTTTATTGGAATTTTACTGTTTAAGATTCCTAGTGTAGATGCTGCAAAACCTGAGAATCTAAAGGATACCAAAGACATTGCAAAAGACAATAAATCATCAGATAAAGCAAAAATCAAGCAACTCAAAAACGAGATAAAACAACTAAAGCAAGATAAGACACTATCTACCGATGAGATAAAGGATCTAAAAAGTAAGCTAAAGATTTTAGCTTTACAACTAAAAGAGACTAAACAAAATGCAAAATTAAATTCTGAAATAACAAAAATAGAAAAACTTGCAAATGAATTTAAAGAAACTCAAAAGGATAACTGGAATGGAAACAAAGAAACAATCACAGCTGAAATATTTGATTCCAAAAACAACAAAGTAAATCTTGCTGTAGAATTTGTAAAACAACGAGAAGGAAAATTCAACATAAAAATTGATCCATTAAATGCAAAACCAGGAATTTATAAAATTAAAACAATTCTAAATGTTAACGGAAACCAGTTTGTTAGCGAAAGTCAGTTTGCTTGGGGACTTGTATCAGTCAATTCTATGAAGAGCATCTACAAACCAACAGAGACTGCCAAATTTGAAATTGTAATTCTAAATGCAACTGGTAATCCTGTATGTCCTGCAAATGTCTTAATGCAAATAATTGCACCAAACTTACAATCAACTACATTGTCATCAAATGATATTGTTGAAGATTCATGTGGACTATACACAGCAGACTATCCTACATCTGTAACAGGCAATTACACAATTAATGTTCAGGCTGATACAGGAAATGGGATTGCAAACTTTGAGACATATTTTACAGTTCTTGACAAATATGATTATGACATAATAAGATACACTCCAAGTAAGATTGATCCATTTACTGAACCAAATGACTTTGATGTAGAAATTGATATAACATCATTTGTTGGAAACAACGAACTAACAATACGCGATTATGTTCCATCCTCATTTAATATATTCAATACAGATGCTACCGTAGAAACAATTGGAAATCAAAAAGTAATCACTTGGCATAAAACTCCAAAAGATGGCTTTGTTGATACATTGGTGTACTCTTATTCTGTACCGCTAATAACTCCTGAATTATATCCACTTGGAAAAATTACAATAGACCAATCAGGTATTCCAACTTTTACTGAGGCAAGAAACTGGTTTGTAGCAGTAGATCCACAATTTCTTGTATCTACTGATGTCAGTACTATTGATGATAAATGGCAAAACTCTAACAAGAGAATTGTAGCCATCAATTCCACACATCTCTATTCATTTTACTTAGATGGTGCCTCTGATCTTCATTACGATAGTTCTACAAATGGTGGATATACTTGGACTACAGGTGCAGATCTCTATTCTCCGGATACTGGAATTAGTTATAATGGAATGGGGGTTTGGTATGAGCCAAGTACTCCTGGAAGAACTAACAAAGTAATACACATTGCAGCATTTGATTCTGGTA
>NZ_AHJG01000063.1:0-2526 GCF_000241145.1 Candidatus Nitrosarchaeum limnium BG20
TTCTCCTCGGATTTCTAAGAAAGAAGATGGTATAAATGATTTGGCAGTTTTTTCTAAAACTTCAGTTCAAAAATATTGACAACGGTCCAATGTATGTTGTAAGGGCTTGACTGAACCAGAAATTCATAAATTCATAACGATGATCGCAGGAAACGATCCAGTGTAACTACTATGTGAATTTTTATG
The DNA here is from genome assembly GCF_000241145.1 of Candidatus Nitrosarchaeum limnium BG20. Lineage (NCBI taxonomy): Archaea > Thermoproteati > Nitrososphaerota > Nitrososphaeria > Nitrosopumilales > Nitrosopumilaceae > Nitrosarchaeum > Candidatus Nitrosarchaeum limnium. The sequence goes on from NZ_AHJG01000063.1 coordinate 187, forward strand.
AGCTAATACTGTTTATGATCTTTCAATGATATATAGACTTACAGCATTTAGTATTGTCACTTTTTTCTAGTAGATAGCCGTTAGGCTACAAATATTATTTGTTCGTATATGATCTATCCAAACTGTTGTTCTGAAATTGATCAAAATACTTTGTAAAAAGATCGGAACCAGTTTTTAATTTACGAATTTCAGATTACGTATGAAGACTTGCACTTGGGACACTTGTCAACAAAAGGTTCATCTTTGAATCCACATTCGCCACATAGTGCTACTTTCTTCACAGGTCTAAAGGATGGTGTCAGTTCTGCTGCTTTTTCAATTGATTTTTTAATATCTGCATGAGTGGCGTTCTGATCAATATCAAGTGTGACTAGCAATCCACCATTAAGTAGTTTAGATAATTTGTTACATTCAGAGATGATATCGGTTTTACTTGTGTAATCATCTATTTCAGAGGCACGAAGAACTATTCCTTGTGAATAAGAATCACCATCCATAGAATTAAGAGCAGAATTTTTACCATATTTCTCACCATCTAAGTTTGCAAATCGACTAGATCCTTCAGTTTCAGTCATTGATATCGCTACAGTATCGCCGAGTTCCTTACCTTTTTTGGCTGCAACATCTACTGCAGTTTCTATTACTTTATTGAGTATGTCTCTTCCTTCTTTATTATCTTGGAATCCGAGAATATTGAAAACAGATTCCTTGAGACCTACGAGATTAACAATAAGAGATACAGAACTTCTTTGCATATATTGTGTATTTTTTGCAAGGATTGGATTTAGTCCTCTTCTAGTAAGATCAGAAATATCTTTTTTTCTTAATGCCATAGAAGACAATGCAGGTTTCATAAGTAATGCAAGTCTTGCTCTAAAGTATGTTTCATCTTTGTTAGATTCAAATGCAAGTCTTGGAAGATTAATTGAAACAGATTGTAATGTTATTGCGAGTGGGCCAGAATTTTTATTTGTACCATTTGTAATACCATAGCTTGATACTTCACCTTTTGCAAACATGACTTTTCCACCAATTGAAATTATTTCTGCTAATGCTTCAGAAACATCAGTGATCTTTCCTTTATCAAAGTCCACAATCAAACCAATTTTTGGAATTGGAGTAATCTTTGTATAATTTTTGTATGCATTAATTATTGCATTAACAATTTTAAGATCAGAGCCTAATTGAAGTCTAACTGAAACATTAGTACTTCTTTTATTATATTTAGATGTAGTAGAAGCAGTTGCAAATGCATCTGTTAATTTTTGTTCAAGTTCAGGAATTGTCTTGGAGTATTTTGTAAATAGTGGAACTAATCCATCAAGTACAATTTCTTGTGAGGCTTCTTTGGAAAGTAATGATATGATTATTGATAAAGAAGATGTAACTTCATCAAGTGATTTTGATGATGTAATTCTTGATACATCAAGATATTTTCCGCCAAGGATAACTCCATCTTCAATTAGTTCCTTAACGTTAACAAATATTGTATCGGGTATCATAGACCAAATTCCTGGATTTGAGATATGCATATCTCCAGAGAGATGTGAATCAGCAACATCTTTTGGTAATACATTGGTGAGTAAATGTTCTGCAAAAACTTTCTGACCCGTATTGAAAAGCAGACCTTCTGCACCATTATCTACATTATCTAGATTTGTGAGCATTTCCTGGATATCATATACAGGCATACCTAGGCGTGCTAATTTATTGCGATATTCCTCATGACCGTGTTCTAAAAGAACAGAATTTACCATTTCTCTAATAAGAGAACCGGTAAGATATGTGGTCTGATATTTGTATATTCTATTTTCAACTTCTTCAGTAATTTTTTGGGCTAATTCTAATGGTAGACTACCTTCACGGACTAGAGATTGAATAATTTTATGAGAATTGAATTCTTCGATGGATTCGTGTGATGTCCTAACATACATTTTTCCACTTTCAATAATAGATCTTTCTTCAATTTGTCTGGCCAAACTCAATACGAGTTTTCCAAGGTTTGTAATTGTATAACGTCTTTCAGATTTGTTTAGGGCTACAAGAGATTGTCTAAGTAGTTTTCTTAAATGGTATGCAAATTTACCACTCTCTTTTTTAGATTTGAATCCTGCCAGAGACTTTAATTCAGAATATGTTAATGGACCCTTTGAATTTAAAATTCTTAAAATATCAATTCTGTTTGGACTTGCCATTACAGAAAAGATCATTCTTACACGTTTTGATGTAGACTGAAGAATACCGCTTCGCTTTGGCTCTTCTAGCTCTTCATCTAATTCCATACTGTTTCATTAAAAAAGGAAGGAGTAATTAAGACTTATGACTAGATCGTTTTTAGAT
>NZ_AHJG01000062.1:0-4009 GCF_000241145.1 Candidatus Nitrosarchaeum limnium BG20
GTCGAATTCATCTGGACGTGTATTATCATATTTCCAATCAAAACCATTATCTATATTTGAATCCGGATACCCGTGTCCTCTAATTAACGATATTGTATTGTCTACAAAGTTTACTGATATTTCAGCATATAATGCATTAGGATACAAGTAGATTATGTTTGGATGAGATGTAATTACATCAAACATTTTTTTTGTAACATACTCATTATGTAATAAAATGATCTTATCGTATTTTGAAAGTATGTTTGGATTTTTATCAAGTTCAATATCTGTAATTGAATCATATCCTAATAATTTTAAAACTTTGACTGCATTTGCACTGGATTGTTCCCCTAATTGATCAATTGATACAATCTTTGTTGTTGTACAAGTATCACACTTTCCAGCATAAAAATCATAAAAACCATCTTCTGAATATGCACTTGCAGTGTATATTGGAATGATGACTAGCGGTTTATTTTTTTATCATAAACTCCAATCTCTGAATAAGTTTCTGATAGATCTGGTTTTAATTCAAAAGTGGCTTTCATAGGTATTTGTTTTCCGTTTATAATAACGAAATCTTTTGGATCCACAAAAATATCAAACAAACTACCACTTCCCCATTTTATCAATTCTGTATTTGATGAGATCTGTATTTCATTTTGAAGTACATCTTTTTGAATTGGTGTATCTTGTGTTGTATTTGTTCCCAAATAAACAGAGATTCCAATAATTGATAATACAGCAATACCTAAAATGATCTTTTTCAATAATTTCATATCTATAATTTTTAAAATAAATGAAGTTATTATATACTAAGTTTAGAGAAGTATAAGAAATGTCGCAAATTCGCTTTGCCATACCTAAAGGTAGTCTTGAAGAAGCAACATTCAAACTTCTTGAAAGATCATGGACCAAAGTAAATAGAAAAGACAGAACTTACAGAGTGTATCTTGATGATCCAAATATTGTTGTAAAAATGCTTAGGCCACAAGAAATTCCAACACTAGTCTCGGAAGGACTGTATGATGTTGGTATCACTGGAAAAGATTGGGTTGGTGAAACCAACGCCGATGTTGAACCAATATTAGATTTAGAATACGGAAAAATTCGTCTGGTTGTTGCTTTTCCTGATAAATATCACTACAAAAATCTGGATGAAATGATAGCTGATTATGCTAAGAAGAAAAAAATACTTCGTATATCATCTGAATATCTTATTACCGCATCAAAATTTCTAAAGCAATCTAAATCATATAAAAAATACTACGGTACAAAAGATCCTTTGATTGTAACTCCTTGGCTTAGACTTGGAGTCAACAAGAATGTTCAAATTCATTTATCATTTGGAGCTACAGAAGCAAAACCTCCTGAGGATGTTGATGCAATAATGGATGTTACTGAAACTGGGACCACGTTAAAACAAAACAAATTAAAAATAGTTGATGAAGTCCTTACATCTACAGCACATTTGATTGTCAATAAAAAATCTTTAAGGGATCCACAAAAACGTGAAAAAATATTTGACATTGTTACTCTGATGCGAGGTGCCGTACATGGAAAAAAATATCTCCACATATATCTAAACGTCGAAGAAAAGAATCTCAAAAAGCTCTTACAACAAATACCATCTCTTAAAAAACCAACTATTAGCCCGCTAAGTGAAGATGGGTGGTATGGAATAAATACAATTATTCAAAAAGCAGACTTTCACAAACTAATTCCAAAACTAAGAAAAATCGCACAAGGACTAGTTGTCCATGAACCACGACAAATTCTAGAACTAGAGGAGATTAAGCGTGATGAAGAAAATTGATGAAAATAATCAAAGTAACTAATGTTGAAAAATTTGCGTCTCAAATTTTGCCAAAACAGCCCTCCTACAAAAACAAGTCTATTGTAGAATCCATATTAAATGATGTAAAAAACAATGGGGATTTAGCTATAAGAAAATATGAGAAAAAATTTAGTGGAGCTAACATTACGTCATTGCTTTTGTCACAAAATGACATAAAGAATGCATTCTCTAAAGTTTCCAAAAATGAAATAAATGCAATAAAGTTATCTAAATTAAGATTAGAAAAAACTGAATATGCTGTAAAATCCATCTTAAAAAATAAGACTATTGATACAGATGGAATAAAAATCTCAAAGAAATTTGTACCAATACAAAGTGTTGGATGTTACATTCCTGGTGGTTTGGCACGGTATCCAAGCTCTGTTATAATGTCTGTAATTCCTGCAAAAATAGCAGGAGTCAAAAGAATAGCCGTTGTGTCTCCACCTAATTCTGATGGAAAAATTGATCCATTGACTATTGTAGCTGCAAATTTGTGTGGTGCAAACGAGATTTACCGAATTGGAGGTGCTCAAGCAATTGCTGCATTGTCTTTTGGTACCTCATCAATCCCTAAAGTAGATAAAATAGTTGGACCTGGTGGTACGTTTGTATCAATTGCAAAGTCTATGATTAGTGATCGAACATCGATTGATATGCTTGCAGGTCCAACAGAATTAGGCATTATTGCTGATGAAACTGCAAATCCAAACTATGTAGCGCTAGATCTTATTTCTCAATCGGAACACAGCAATGATACTTTTTGTTATTTGATAACAAATTCTGAAAAATTAGCAAAATCAGTTGATAAAATAATTCATGATTTAATTGATAAAATCAAAAGAAATAATTTTGTAAAAACTAGTCTTAAAAAAAATGGTTTTCTTGCAATATGTAAAAATTATTCAGATATGATCAAACTAGCAAATGAATTGGCTCCAGAACATTTGCAAATCATGACAAAAAATCCCAATTCCTTTGCATCAAAAATCACCTCTTCTGGATTAGTATTGCTAGGAAATAATACTCCGTCATCTGCAAGCGATTATCTTTTAGGCTCAAATCATATTTTGCCAACAAATGGATTTGGTAAATACGTGGTTCTCTTTCTGTTTTGGACTTTATGAAAATCAATACTCAGATATCTGCATCAAAGATATCCCTATCAAAAATCTCAAAACACCTGCAAATATTTACTGAATCAGAAGGGTTGCCAAATCATTATGAGGCAGTACGAGGTAGAATACAATGAAAAAAAACTGGATTGAAAAAAGAATTAAAGAATTATCTTCTATTGGAGGATATCAAAAGCCTGAGATGCATCCTGATGCACTCAAACTTGATTCTAATGAAAATTATGTCATATCTAAACAATTCCAACAAGATCTTATCAATAATGCCAAAAAAAATTGCGATGTTAGAGAATATCCTTTAGGTGGAACAGAGCGTTTGATTAAACAATTATCAAAATTCCTTAAAGTTGACTCTTCTATGATTGGTGTTGGAAATGGTTCTGATCAAATACTAGATTTAATTTTATCAAATCTTGCATCAAAACAAACCCAAGTTCTGACATCAAATCCAACATTTGGATTTTTTGAAGAAAGATGTAAACTATACTCCATACCAGTTACTGCAATTCCTTTTTCAAGAAATATGACATTAGATATCAAAGAATTTCTTAAACTATCTAAAAATGCAGATATCTTATATCTTGATTCTCCAAATAATCCAACTGGATTTCAATTTCAAAAAGATGATCTGCAAAAATTAGTAAGATCATTTGATGGATTAATAATAATTGATGAAGCATACGGTGAATTTGGAGAATTTTCATTATCTGGAATGGTAAAATCACAAGAAAATCTAGTTGTTGTTCAGACACTCTCAAAGTCATTTGGTTTGGCTGGCTTAAGATTGGGATATTTTATTGCAAATAAAAAATTCACAGATGCATTTAATCAAGTACTACAATATCCATACCCAATTAGTACACTTGCGATCGAATCTGCAATTCTGGCATTGGAGCAATCAACTCAAATGGAAAATGCAGTTCAAGTAATCAAAGATGAGCGAAAACGAATAATTGAAAATCTCAGAAAATATGATGCGTTTGAGGTCTTTGATTCTAAGGCTAATTTTGTACTCTTTGACGCTCACGGTTCCTATAAAAGAGTCTATGATGCACTT
>NZ_AHJG01000061.1:0-1538 GCF_000241145.1 Candidatus Nitrosarchaeum limnium BG20
AGAATTTTCTTTTAAGAATTATTCATACGCAGACCCTAAATATTATAAATTCTTTAAAATACGCATGAAAAACATATCTCAAGTCCCTCAATTGAGGTCAACTTTAACAACTAGCTCAACTTTTCCTCAATTCCATTCTAAAATGAGACTTTTATCGAATCAATACAGGAAAACATGAAAAATATCTTAATTTTATTTTCTATTTTGCTATTTAGTGGGTTGATTCTTACTGCAAATGCTCAATCTGTAAATCATGTGGTGATAAATGAAGTTGATACTAATCCACCAGGGGATGATTCTAAATCCATCTCTGAGTGGGTCGAGCTTTACAATCCTACCAATTCCAAAATTGATATTAGTGGTTGGAAAATTGCATCAACTTCTGGAATGAAAAAAACACTTAGTATACCAACTGGAACATTTATTGAATCTGGAAAATTTCTGACATTTACATTTGATAGTTTATGGTTTACCGATAATAATGAAGTAGTTGAATTAAAAGATAAAAATGGAGTATCTATAGACAAAACTCCCCTTATTTCTGATCTAAAAAGTGATTTCACATCTTGGCAAAGAATCTATGATGGATATGATTCTGACAGTGTATCTGATTGGAAATTTGTAACTTCTACCGCTGGCTCTACAAATGGAAAATTAACAGCAGTAAAGGAGACTGATGCTCTTTCTATAACTGTATCTTCTGCAAAGTCTTCATACTTGTTTGGTGAAACAGCTATCATTCAGGGAAAAGTGTCTAAACAAGTATTCATAGAAAAACCTTATTTTCATTCAGATGAAATTATTGTAAAGATCTCTGGTCCAAGTTATGACAAAACGATATCCCTTTATCCAGATCTGAATTTGAATTATAAAACTTCATTTAGTCTTCAACAGGTCCTTGGAATTAACAAGGGTACTTACTCCGTTTTAGTGAGTTATGGTGGCGCAACATCTCAAACAAGTTTTTCAGTCGGTGATAAACTTGTTGTTGAAACAATACCTGAGGAAAGTACCCTTAGTATTACAACTAACAAATCTCAATATCTTCCCGGTGATACTCTGAGTCTAACTGGAATCACTTCCAAAGTTATTCCATTTGAAGGACTAAAATTTACAATAAAAGATCCGAATGGAAACATTATCTCAACTGGAAGTTTGTATCCGACAAACGGTAAATTTTCTACAAACATATTTCTAAGTACTGTAAATCCAATCTATGGCAAGTATTCTGTAACTGCCGAATATTTTGATAAAGGTGCAATTTCATTTTTTGATTTAGTAAAAGACATCAAAGAAGAAAAGGCAATCTCTTTGTGGACTGATAAAGATGCTTACAATTTGGGTGAAACCGTAACAGTAACTGGTAGATTGAATCAACTTTGGATAGCATTTGTTGATCTAGGCATTACTCAAACTAAAAATATTTCATCAACAAATACTGGTGACATCATAGCACCATTGAAAATTTCAGATACTTTGAAAATATCTGGAGATGGTTCTTTTACCTATTCCTTCAAAATTCCAGATAATAGCAATGG
>NZ_AHJG01000060.1:0-832 GCF_000241145.1 Candidatus Nitrosarchaeum limnium BG20
TGATGCAATGGGTGCAAATGTTACAAATACCATGTGCGAAGCAGTTTCTCCATTACTGGAAAAAATTACTGGGGGAAAAGCATTACTTCGTATATTATCAAATTACTCTACACGTAGAATTGTAAAGGCATCAGCGATTTTTGATAAAAAAGAAATTGGAGGAGAAGATGTTGTTGATGATATAATTTTAGCATATCAGTTTGCAGACAATGATGTTTACAGAGCAGTTACTCATAACAAAGGAATTATGAATGGAATTATAGCTGTTGCAAATGCAACTGGTCAAGATAGCAGAGCTATTGAAGCTGCTGCAAATGCATATGCTGCAAGATCAGGACAATACCGTTCTCTTAGTACATGGACTAAAGATGATGATGGAAATTTAGTTGGTTCTTTGGAATTACCTTTGTCTGTTGGAATTATAGGAGGTATAGCCAATGTTCATCCACTTGCTAAAATTTGTATGAAAATACTTGGAGTTTCTTCAGCTAAAGAACTCGCATGTGTAATTACTGCAACTGGTCTTGCTCAAAATTATAGTGCTATCCGAGCTTTATCAACTGAAGGAATTCAAAAAGGGCATATGCGTTTGCATGCCAGAAATTTAGCAGCTGCTGCTGGTGCAAAACCTGAACAAATAGATAAAATTGTTCAGAAAATGATTGATAGTAAGAAAATTTCACTTGATCAAGCTAAAGAAATACTACGTTCTGAACTATAATTCTTTTAACGCTTTTAAGAACTCTTTATCTTTCCAAATCTTTTGTTCTGGATAACAATTCAACATTTTTCCATTTGGAATATCATAAAATTTCCAATTATTACATTCTTT
>NZ_AHJG01000059.1:0-7583 GCF_000241145.1 Candidatus Nitrosarchaeum limnium BG20
GATTGGATAGATATTGGAATTCCACCCAGTTTGCCAACTGTCCCAGGTCATGAATTAGTCGGTAAAGTAATTGAGATTGGCAACAAAGTAACCAAATTCAAAATAGGGGATAGAGTAGGAATTACTCCATTACTTGAAGCTTGTAAAGAATGCCAATATTGTAAAGAAGGAAAAGAACAACTTTGCGAATCATCAATAATTACCGGAGAGTCACTCAAAGGAGGATATGCAGAATACATTACAGTATCAGAAGACTTTGCAACAAAGATTCCTGAAAGTATGAAATCAGAATATGCCGCACCATTATTTTGTGCAGGAATCACAGCATACAAGGCAGTAAAAGCTTCCGAACCAAAGTCTCACAAAAAGATTGGGATATTTGGAATTGGCGGAGTTGGACACATGGCAGTACAATTTGCAAAAGTGGAAGGCGCTCAAGTAATTGCATTTTCTAGAAGTAAGGAACATCTGGAAGTTGCAAAAAAAACTCGGGGCAATTGATGCCATGACTTTTAGAGGAGATCAAGAATTTTTGGACGAGTTAAATAAAAAACATGGACTGTTAGATGCTGCCATTGTTTTTGCACCTGCAGACATTGTAACGGATATGGCAATCAAATCAGTAAAAAAAGGAGGGCTTATTGTGATTGCAACTGTTGGAAAAAACCCAACATTTTTTGCATTTGAAGAAAAGACAATTCGTGGTACGGTGATTGGCTCAACAAAGGACATGGAGCAAGTAATCAAGATATGCGATGAGAATAAACTGTCAGTAATTACAGAGACATTTCCACTAGAGAAGGCAAATGAGGTTCTCAAGAAATTAAAAGACTCTAAAATCCAAGCTAGAGCAGTGTTGATTCCTTGATCAGTAATTCGAGCCTGAAAAACCCCTAATTAGACATAGAAAATATAAAAATCAACTAGATTTTAGCGATCTATATAGTTCTTGGATAGGCTATAGAAGTACAGTAAAACATTACGATTTGATTATACATCATCTCCACTAACACAAGACATGCTAAAGACACAACTTTTAGAAATAGAAGACTTCATCGAGGGGGAACTAGAATACGATGATGACGGACATTATTACGGCGAATTTATTTGACCATAATAATTTAGAAAAAATTATTTTTGTGATTATTAATCCTGTTTTAATTATCAAACTACCCAGTAACAATTAACAATTTGAAAACGCTAGAGTAAAACTAGTTAATTCTCTCTATAACATCAAATCCCTCATCCAATGTAGGGATATCAAATGAGTCAATCTGTTCCTGAATTACCTGTTTTGGTATAGATTTTCCAGAATGTTTTTCTCGTTTTTTTAGTCTTTCAAATATAGTGGATTTCGGCAATTCAAAACTCACACCAACTAATTCAAGATTCTTTCCATGTTCTTTTGCAAATGATCTTAATTCATTGATTAGTGAAATTCTAATGTGACGCTTGAGGTGTGTTCTATCAATTACAAAGTCCTTATCATTTAGAATGCAATCATGAATTTTCTCAAAAAACTTTGTTGTGATATAATCAAATTTCTTCTTTTTTTGAATATAATCAAATGCCTCAGTATATGATATCCCCATCAGTTCTGCCAGTTGCTCTATTACCGAATCGGTGGAGCATGCAATGTATTGTTTGTGGGAATTCACCCAGGTGGTCTTTCCAGAACCAGATACTCCAATCATGAATATTCCCTTCACAGATTTAGATGGTTTTTGATAATTATTTGAGTATAATCAAATGCAATAAATTCAATGTTTGAGCCTGATTTTTGAGAATTTTGAGTTAATATACTATTTACAATAGTTTAATTACGACACGAAAACACCGAGATTTAGAAAGATATGCCATTCGATAGAGAAAGAGAAATGTTCACAGCAACATGTGGCGATTGTGGAAATGAATGTCAAATTCCATTCAAACCAAAAGACGATCGACCTGTATATTGCAGAGAATGTTTCCAAAATCACAAACCAGCACCAAGAAGTGGTGGTTCTAGATTTGGTGGATCCAGTTACGGCAGAGGTTCTGACCGTGGATCAAGTTATGGTAGAGGATCGGACAGAGGTTCCAGATTTGGTAGAGGTCGAGACGACAGACCAAGAGAAATGTTTACCGCAACCTGTGGTGACTGTGGAAATGAATGTCAAATTCCATTCAAACCAAAAGACGACAGACCTGTATATTGCAGAGAATGTTTCCAAAATCATAGACAGAATTAGATAATTGTTTTGAGTAACACTCAAAACTTCGCTATTTTATAAAAAGACTTACAATCTGACTTGCCGCATTAATTTTATGAATTCCATACCATCTAGAAATAAAATAAAAATTGGTTCATCAGTACAAATTGTACAAAAGCAAGATCAAAGGTCAGGAAATTTGACTCCAGGTATTGTTAAAAGAATTCTTACATCCAGCAGTTCGCATCCACACGGAATCAAAGTTGAACTAGATAATGGAAAAATTGGACGAGTTCAAAGTTTAGGATAATCAAAGACACAATTAAAGTCACAAAATATTTCAATCATTACTTGTTTACTGGCTTAAATAATAGGATAGTAAAAAATTTGATGTGAACTGTAAGAGATGCCACCATACAAATGAGGCGCATATCCCATCAAACCAAAGTAAATCATTGATGAAGGTAGGCAAGTGCAACATTCCAGATTGTACATGTAGGCAGTATCTAGATCCAATTCAAGAGATAGATGAAGAGTTAATGTGATTGTATTTTTAGAAACAACTCAGTATTCAGTTTTTGTATGAGATATAATATGTTCTTCACTAGGACGATGTTTTCCAGTTACAATATAGTTAATTGTTGGCTTCTTTGAACATGTGTTTTATTTTTTAGTAGATTCAACTAGAGACGTATTTGTGCATTTAGAGACATCGTAAAAGTTACAATAGATAAAAATGTGCGCGGTATGATTACTGAGGAGTAAAAAGCACAGAATATTTTTATTAAAAATAAAAAATAAAAAAAATTTAATTATTGAACTTTGAAATTTGGTCCCCAAGAATCAGTCTTTCTAAGGTCCAATGAACTTTGCAATTTTGGTTGTTCTATCTTGTTCATTTTCTCAAAAGATGGATTCGATGGATGATATCCTGTACAAGATATCTTGTAAGTATTCAACAATGCGAATCCGTTTGAACCAACATAGCCTTCCTCATTATTGTACGATGTATCTGCATCATATGTTGAGACACGGCATTTTTCATACTGGTATGTTTTTACCAATTTCTCATTGTGCATTATGTCTACAGTTGCATCAAACAAACCCTGATGATCAGAACCGGCATATCCACGAGTTCTAATTTGATCTGCCAATTTGTTCAAAAGAGGTGTCTCACTTACAACTCCCTGTAACTCAAAAACAGGATTTACTCGCTGTTTTTTAATTACTTTTGTGATATCACCTATTTGCTTAAAGACAGGAAAATTATATTTTGCCTGAACACCGTCATCAGCATGAATTGTAACAAATGCTTGAGCAAATCCACCCATTATGTATGGATTCAGTTGTGGTGTCTCACTTATCTTACCATAATTTTTGGTAGTTAGTCCAGCACATGTTACTGTGATATCTTGAACAATGGCAAATCCACTTTTTCCTGTATATCCTTCTTCTTTATCAAATAAAGTATCGATTTTGAATTCTTCTATACGACATTCAGTAAACTTTAGCGTTCTAAATGTCTTAGAATCATTTGCAAAATCCACATCAACTTGAAAGGATTCATTGTATGAAGAGGGCATGCCTGCAACAGATTGGGCTTTGTTAATTGCAGAATCTAATAATTTGTAAGGTTTTGCAATTCCCTGAACTGTAAAGCTAGGACGTTCTTTGGATGTTTCATCAAATCCAGTGTTCAATTTGAATACTGGAAAGTCTATTTTCTCAATTCCTTGATTAAAGTAAAATGTTGCATAAGAATGAACATCTTCTGCCAATTTTTGAGAGTTCTTACCATAGTCATGAATTTGTTTTTGTGAATACACTGTACTATCTCGTAGTTCTTTAGGATTTGATTGCATAACGGATGTACATGTAAAATCAATCACGTTGACTAGGGCAAATCCAGTCTTTGTTGTTGTATAGCCTTCTGCGTTATCCAATAATGTATCTACAACTGAATTGACCACTCTGCAGTCTTTGTAGTGAACATTCTTTTGAATTACACCGCCTTTTACTAAATCTACATCAACGTTGAATTGTTTGTAATCATATTGAGTTTCTGCAGGAGCTAGTAGAAAGTCATATGCTTGATCCATTGCCTCATTCAGATATGGATAGTCTTCAACTACACCTTGTAATTGAAATTCAGCTCTATTGTTTCCCACATAAGATGTTGTCATTTTGTACACTGGAAAATAAATCTCCTCAACTCCATCTCTAAATGTAAATGTAGTTTTTGCATATGTATCTTCAACCATTTTTACATTAGTTACGGATGCAGCAAAGACTTCATTTCCAGAGACAGTTGTTGATGTAATTGCAATTATTGTAATTACACTCAGTGTTACCATAGTTATTGCGTTTTTGTTATTCATTGATGATAACAGAAAATTAGACTGTATAAGGTAGATCAATATTTTATACATATAGAACATAGTGATAGATAGTTGTCGTAGCACTATATAGAAGAAATAAATTTTAAGAACAGTAATCAAAAAAAATAGTTTTCAAATTATAAAATAGAATCATAGAATAAAATCATAGAATAAAAAATAAATTATCAACACAATAAAGAAAAAACATCAGATTTTGAGAATACCTTGTGAAATAAGATATAGTAGCCACTCTACTGACTATATAGAAAGTAAATGAGTAAACATTACAAAATAAGATGTGATAATTGGGCTTTAGACATATCCATAATTCATATATCAAATTCTTTTATGGAAAACTATGGACAAACACGCACCCGCTTCTGAAATGAAAAAGGAATTAGACAATCTGTTGTCAAAACTCAACGCAATGGAGATTATAGCAAAAGATGATTTTCAAAAAAGTTCAGTGAAAGTACAAAGAGCACTTGTAGAAGGACAGATTCATTCTATCAATGAATTTGAGCATTTGAAAAAAGCCATAGATTTACTGACAATGGAGTTATTCAAAATTCAAAATAAAATTAAGAATTAAGTCTAGTATCACTGATTCCACATTCAGTACAACGAATAATAGTTGTATTTTCAAGTTCTTTTTCGACTTTCATTTCAGAACCACAGCAGGGACATGGGATAATGGAGGATGTCTCTGAATCATGTTTTGATCGGATTTTGTATTCAGGTTTTGGTTCAGGTTTACGCTCATTGCATTTAGGATGATAGCGGGCAATAACTTGGTTTAGAACTTTATTTCTGGCATAATTTTCAGATTCAAACATTGGGAGAATTGCAAGGTATAGAGAAGCATTAGAGTGTGATTCAATCCAGCATTTGAAGCTAGGATTATTTGTAAAAAAATTATTTTCTGTTGTCTTTTCGCATTCTCCGGCATAAATTATGTTAAAAGAGTCTTTTTCACGAGTCATAATCAGATATACCACTTTTTCCATAGGAGGTCCCCATTCTTGAAGTTTAATTGGACCAAGAAACTCATACTGAAGAATTTGAATGCTCAACACCTAATGAAATTATTACTGGCTTTTGTTTTTTACTGGCTTTACTGTAATAGTGCCAAATTTGATCGGATGTTACAATCTTGAAAAGAATAAATTCAAGGGGGATTGATTTTTGTTAAATGAAAGAGCCTCATAATTATGCCCATGTAGGATACGGTATGATTGCAGTAGCTGCAAGTTTAGCAGTGATAGGTCTTATTGCATTAGCAATAGGCTCAAACGTGCTTTTTGGAGATCACATCCAAAGAGAAAATACGGCTCATTTCAATGATTGTAAAACAAAAGATTTCAAACCAAAAGATTGTGAAAAGTACTGGGATAGAATCAATACAGATGTTTCAGGAATTCATGTAGATTTAGGAAAGTAGAATTCAATATCCGTTTGCAAAATCTTCCATCATGTTAGCATTTTTGGTAAGATTGTTCATTGCATATAACGCTCCACCTACAATTCCAGATTGGTAAAAAGTATACAAGAAAACACCTGATGAGGTAGGAGTAGCATGTACAAAGCTGAGAATAAGCATTGTAAAGAAGACAAAAGTTCCGACACATGTAACTAATCTATTTGTAAACCCAGAATTCATTCCAACAATTCTTTTTGTTGCTCCTGCCATTAGGGCAATGCTTGTAAGAATCAAAAAGGTTGCACCGCCGTTTGCAGTGACATATTCATTTAACCAAGGTAACAGACCTACATCCAAAATATTGGATGTTGGAACAACGCTGCCACCATTTAGTGCCAGGTTTACAGAGCTAAACATCCCACCTATTACAAAAAAGAACAGGAATACTTTCACTATAGATCTTTTAAGAGGGCTGCGAATCTCGCTTGGTTTAACAGCCCGTTCAGTAATTCTAACACCGTACAGAAACCCTATTGCAGCTGCAGGAAAAAACATGATATTAATTAAAATCGGAGATTCACGGTTAATTGCCTCAATTTGAGGATAAAATATCAAAAACATGAGAACGGCTACAGATGCCGAAGATACAAACAATATCAAATTTAGATACGAGTGTCCACCAGTCTCAGCACCATATTCCCAATTGTACATTTTTGAGAATCTTCAAAAAATCATTAAAGACCAACTCGGAAAATCATTTGGTCAAATTATCAATTCTCTTTACCCTTTTTACCAACAGGTTGGGCATAGATTCAATGAAAGTTGGTAAAATAATGATAATTCCAGGGGTAGTCATTATGATTATGGGTGTGATTTTTCATCTGCAGGGGCAGTCAATTGTAGGTCCCGAATCGTCATTTATGTACTCAAATCCACAATGGGTCACATATGGAATTCAAATAGCAACAATTGGAGGAGTCATTATCGCTGCAGGAATTGGATTGAATTTTATAAAAAGAAACTAGTCAGTAACACGAAGAGTTATAGTACTACGAATTTTTTCCAATCGTCTTATTTTAGATAATATGGCTTGATTCATTTCATCTAGTGTATTAGTTTCAAATTTTGCAACAATATCATAACTGCCATAAGTGATAATGCAGTCTTTAATCTCTGGAATCTCTTGTAACTTTGAATAGACATAATGCTCTTCTCCAACATCACAACTGATCAGCATGTATGCTTTTTCCATAATATTTGAATTTTGTAAAAATTCGTTGAACTTAAAGACATCTGAGAAATTATCTGATCTTAAAATCCTGCAAGAATTGGATCATCAGGTTTCATAATTTCACGCAGTATAATGGTTGCAAACGATCCTCGAGACAGAGAAAATTCTACGGTATTGTTTTTTGCAGAATAGTCAGTACATTGTATTGCAGCTTGTCTGAACCCCCCTTCACTGCTGATCTCCTGCATCTCTTTTATGAAAAAATCTTTTGGTGTGATCTCTTCGGCTTGAAGAATTTTTGAAATTTGAAAATCAAATCGAGTTTTTTTGTAATACGAGTATCCTACAAAAGGTAATGCAAG
>NZ_AHJG01000058.1:0-1038 GCF_000241145.1 Candidatus Nitrosarchaeum limnium BG20
GATGATATTGTTGCATTTCAAGCAGTTACAGTTGGAAACAAAGTTTCTGATGTCATTGAACAATGGAACAAAGAAGACAAGTATACTGATGCATACTATTTGCATGGTCTGGCAGTTGAAGTAGCCGAGGCATTGGCTGAATGGATTAACCGCAAAATAAAGTCTGAACTAAAACTGGTTAAAAGGAGGATTACGATACAGTTGGGGATTTCCTAGTTGTCCTGATGTCTCACAACACAGTTTAGTTTGGAGTTTACTTCATCCTGAAAAATCTGGAATGACTCTAACTGAATCTGGGCAAATCATTCCTGAACAATCTACTGCGGCAATTGTGGTACATCATCCGGAATCACAGTATTTTGTTCTTTAGATTTTCTTTAACGTCTCTTTTGCAAACGTAAAATCGCTTGGAGATGTGATTAAAACATCTCCTGATATACTATGAATTTGTCGGATAAATTCAGCTGGATCTTCTTTGTACCCAGACCAATCTAATTGCAAAAATTTTGCAGAGTTTTCATTTTTTTCTGTTGGTAACAAAATACATGGGATTATTCTAAATCCTTTGGGTCTTAATTTCTCTGAAATTCTTTGTACTTGTTCTGCTGAATGAATTACTTGTGTCATAAAGCCTTGTGGTGCAGCATCTATCTTCTTTTGAATTTTATCAAAATTAGGATTACTTGGTAGTGACAAGAAAAAATTTGTTTTCTTACCGTATCCTAAATCCATTAACTGCTTTACTACGAGACTTGGAATCAGACCTGAATCCACTGGATTTTCTTTTGATGGATCTCCTTTCAAAACAAGAACTCCATCTAATTTTAAGTCAATGGATTCTTGTACTGATTGTTTGATCATCGTCATGTCTTTGTCTCTAACTCGCATACTGATTGTAATTTGTAAATTAGGATAATTTTCTTTTAATAATTTTCCTGCACTCAAGGCAGAAATTCTTTTAGTTCCCAAAACAGAATCTGTGACATGAATTCCATCACAAAATGTATTGATTTCTGAAACTTTTTCTAAAAGTTTTGA
>NZ_AHJG01000057.1:0-4162 GCF_000241145.1 Candidatus Nitrosarchaeum limnium BG20
TTCTTTATCTTTTTTACTTTTTTGCCACCATTCTAGATAGTCATCTTGTTTATCTTCCCGAGTTCTCTCTTTCTGATTTAATCTGTATTTGATGTCAGAAACTTGTTCACGTGTAGCGTAAAGACCACATCGCTTACAAATGAAATGTTTTGTAGCAGCATCTAATTTCATTGGAATCTCTACTTCATCAAATAATTTGAATAAATCTTCTCTACCTCTATTTTCTTCAGGAGTTTCAGCTTCATACTTTGCTTGTATTTTCTTCTTCTCTCTTGCAGTACATTCTGGACAGTTAGGCACTGATATTTTGGCTTAATTTTTTCCATAAAAGCGTTCCCACTTTATTAGATGATCGATTTAAAATCTGACACGCGGATTTTATCGTCATCCCTTGCGGTCAGTTCGCCCATCGAACATCCCGCGTGCCAGATAATTAAAAGCACAAAAATAATGTATTATTTCTTTTCTTCCAGAACACTTGCAGCGATCTTTGCCGTATTTTCTGCCCCATTTGGATTAAAATTCTTGGAAAAATCACCCAAATTTTCTTCATATTTATTATAATTTTCTTTAATTTTTGAAATAGCCTCAATCACTTGCTTTGTTTTCACAGCTAATACTCCAAGATTTTTTTTCCTCAGCCCATTTTATGTTATTAACATGTTCATCGTAAATTGGAATTCCAATAATTGGTTTTGCTTTACCTCCAAGAATTTCTCCCATTACAGTATGAGAGCCATTTACCACTGCATATTTGCTTAATTTCAAAATAGTCTCTTTTTGTTGTTCAGATAAAAAACCCACATCAATCTGAATCCATTCAATCTTTTTCTCCAAAGCACTTGATATTGTGTATTTTCTTCCATCTTTTCCTAAAACAGAATCAATAGTTGAATCGCTTTTTGCATGAGATACTATTCTTTTTTCATTTTTCATTTCATTTTGATGAAAAACTTGTTCATATCTTTGACCTGTTCCATCATTAGTTGACTTATTTCCTGTTCTCATCCAATATCCAAACTCGGAATTTTCTACAAGTTTTTCAAGATCTGATGTAGGATTTTTTTCTATGTTAGTATTGTTTGTAAAATGACCAACATATGTTACTTTATTCATTATCTCTTTTGTAAAATTTAAATTATATTCGCACATTGTATATGGAGGTGGAGAATCAGCTACCAAAATTTTTGAAGCTTTTTCAATCTGTTTGGAAACATAAATCAATGCAGGATAAAAATATGATCTTGATTTGTATAATTTAGGCCTAAACTGATTTGTTATAAACAAACTTGGGATATTGCGATTTTTTGCTAAAATATTCGAACCCATATCCCCATCATTAATCACTAGATCAAATTTTTCTTTATCGTACAATTTACTTTCTTTTCTCAAATAGCTTGCAATTTGTTTAAGCAAAGGAGGATTTTTTGAGATTGGAAATACTAAATTTAACAGTGATAATGAAATACTTGGCCCAAATTTCCCGTCAATTGGGGTTGGCATTAATATTTCGTGAATCTGATCTTTGTTGTTAGGAAACTTTTCAAGTAATTTTTGATAAACATGATCTTTACTAGAATAATGTAATTCAAATTTTTCTTTGATATGCTTATCTAATATGGAATTTAGTCTCATCATTCGAGAATAATGACCTCCACCCCATGGATAGATGAATTCGCCAATTTTTAACATAGAATTCATCCTCAAATGCCGTTTAAATTCTCAGTGATTTTATTCTAGGGAATCTAAAATGTCATGGACATTATTTGGTCCTACTTTTACAGTGACTCTTTTCTTCGTTTTCAGTGCAAAATCTATATCTTTACTTGAAAAATTTGGTATTTCATTGGAATTAATCATAAATAATTTTTCTAACTTAGGAATTTGTTTTTCTAATCCTATTTCTTTGGCTTCTTCAAAAAGTTTGGTATCTACTCCACTTAATGGTATGATTGGTAATAGATCTTTTTGAAATATTTTCTTCATGGAGTAATCAATAAACTCTGCAGAGAACATCAACGGAGATAATGCATGAGAAATATGGTTTATCTTATTTGACTTGGCTTCATGTATCATAATTTCTAGTATGGAATTTACAAATATTAAATAATTTTTGATTCCAGCTTGATTAATTTTTAGATGAAAAAATTCTAATACTATCTCTTGTTTTACTAGTCTTGGAATTATTTGATTGATTGTTTTAATTAAACTCATCAATTCAGATTTTTGTCTATAACAGATTATGATTTTTGTATCATATCCTTGTTTTATTGTTTCAAAACATGAAATCGCAGAAATCTCATCATATACACAACATATGGCATTTCTATTTTGAGATTGATATGGTATTCCTCCATGACCTTTATCTGAAAAAATACAGACATATGCATTATTTTTTGTAAGATAAGTGTACAACAACTTATCAAAATTTTCATCTGTCCCAGGACGAGCACCCATGTTAACTTTTTTTTCTATAATGTTAGATGTTGATGCAATTTCAATATCTTTAGTAAAGAACCCTTTAGTTGTACCTTCAACTCTTACAAGAAATCTTTCCCCCTTTAGAAGTAAATTACCACCTATCGTAGTAATTTCTGAAACAACTTTTTGAAAATCATTTTTTACCTGTCGTGCTATAGCTATTTTTTCAATACCAAAAAGTAAATTTATTGCTGATGATGCAAATACAGGATCATTTGCATCAACTAGAATAATATCACCATCACGTTTTACTGATTTAAATTCTTGATTTTGAATCTTCATAATTTTTTTAATATTTATAATTAGTTGTGGAATTTTGTTTTTGGAAAAAAGTGTTGGAAAAACTACCACATAAGAAATATCTCCCATCTTTTGTTTTTTAAACCACACCTGTTTATAATTTAGGATAAGACAATTGGGTAATCAATATAAAACAAAACAATTCAAATGTATTTGTGAAATTTACTCAAGAACAAGTTGATGAACTCAATTCAAAAATAAAAACCACAAATGAGGCACTTCAATGGGTCTCTGATAATCTTCATCCACGAGTCGCAAAAGCATCAAGTTTTGGTGCAGAAGATGCAGTAATTATGGATATTATGCTAAAAATTAATCCTAAATTTAGATTTTTTACATTAGATACAGGAAGACTCCCACAAGAAACTTATGACATTATGGATATTGTAAGAAAAAAATACAACATAACAATTGAGGTTTTGTTTCCTGATACTAAAGAAGTCGAAGACATGGTAAGAGAAAAGGGAATGAATCTATTTTATGAAAGTATAGAAAACAGAAAACTATGTTGTGAAATTCGTAAAGTACATCCGATTAACAGAATGTTATCAACACTAGATGGTTGGATTACTGGACTAAGACGTGATCAAACTGAAGTAAGAAAAGATGTGAATATTTTCCAAATAGATCATGGACATGGTGGAATTTTAAAAATTAACCCAATAATTGATTGGACTTGGGATCAAATTCAAGATTATATCAAGAAAAATAATCTACCTTACAACAGTCTACTTGACAAAGGTTATCCAAGCATTGGATGTGAACCATGTACAAGAGCAATTAAACCTGGAGAAGACTTGAGGGCTGGACGTTGGTGGTGGGAACAAGGAGAACACAAAGAGTGTGGCCTTCATATAGACCATAAATAGGGAATTTAGTAATGTCTGAATCAATTAAACCTCATGGCGGAAAACTGGTAAACAGAATTACCAAAGCTGATCCATCAGGATTATTTTCTATTACTATTACAGAAGACCTTGCAAACGACGTTGAAAACATTGCAGATGGAATCTTTAGTCCTTTAGAGGGATTCTTGGGGAAAAAAAGACTTTGAGAATGTAATATCAAAAGGCAGACTATCAAATGGATTGGCATGGACCATTCCAATAATTCTTGATGTGGACAAATCAACTGCTGAACAAATGAAAAAAGCGGGTAAGGTATTACTACAAAATCATCAAGGAGTAGGAATTGCAATATTGCATGTCAAAGAGATATTTACTTTTGACAAAGAAAAAACTGCAAAGGGCGTTTATGGAACTATTGATTCAACACACCCTGGAGTTGCAAAGACAATGTCTATGCAAGATTATTTGGTAGGAGGCAAAATTGATTATATTCAAAGACCTGAAGAGAATGAAATTAGAAAATACAGATTAAC
>NZ_AHJG01000056.1:0-3950 GCF_000241145.1 Candidatus Nitrosarchaeum limnium BG20
GAAGGTCACGTGTTCAAATCCCGTACTCCGCACTTATAATTCCCTAATTGCTTGTTCAATAATTCCTCTGTCTTTTGCTTTTGGAAAAAGTTTCAGATAACTTTTAAGATCATTTTTTGCATCAGAATTGTTTTTTTGTTTCTCACGTAGATAAGCACGATTTTTGTAGATTTTTGCAGATCTTTTAGGGTTGATTTCGATTGCTTTGCTATAATAGAATTCAGATTTATCAAACTGATTAGATTTAAGATAATAGTTACCAAGTCCATTGTATGCAAGATAAAATCTATTGTTAAGTTCTATACATTTTTCATAATATGTTATACAGTCAGTTGAATTTTGTTCGTTAAGTAAACTTGCAAGTAAATACAATGCGGTTGGATTATTTTGATCCAAGTCGATTGATTTTTTTAAAGACTCTAAAGCGTCAGTTGTATTTTTTTGGATATTTTGTCTTTCAGATACAAGACAAAGTTTATTTGATTTTTCATTTGATTCATTTATTTTAATTGAAGATAAAATATCCTGTGGAGCTAAAAGTATCAATAATCGTCCATCTTCCGACCATTCTTTATCAAAGATTTTCTGAGGTATAGCTCCTTCTTGTTGTTCACCCTCTTGATTTCCTTTCTGTATATAATGAAGAATAGTATTTTCTCCATCATCATAACCAGATATTACTGAAACATGTTGTGTTATTTCAGGAATTCCTGGAAGAATCACCATAGGTGGAATTCCCATATCAATAATTTTTTTCAATTCAGATATAGAAGAAGATATAATTTTACATGTCAAACCATGTCTTTCTGCAGATTCGATTCCTTCAATCATGATACTTCCATTATAATTTGAATATTGTTTTGCAGTTTCAATCGCTTCAGACATTGAAAGGTTGACATTCCAATATTTTGAAACAACATTGATTGGTAAAGGCAAGCATTTGTTTTCTTCTTCTACTAAAGGAAGCAATAGTTGATGATCTACAGATTCCATGAAGTAAAATTATGTTTAAGAGATATTAAAATCAATCAAATTGAACAAAACTTTTAGAATCAAATTTTTGCCATCGTCACTCATTTCAGGATGGAATTGTGTTCCAAAAATTGGTTTTTTATCATATTGTATGATTTCAAATTTGCAATTTTTAGATTCTGCAATTCCAATCAAGACATCAGGTAATTTAGAAATTTCAAATCCATGACTCTCAAAAACATGCAAATTTCCACTAGAAAGTGGATTTTCTTTTAGAATGCTAACTTTTTCGTTTCCCCTCTGAAGAATAACTGATTTTTTAATGGTACCTCCCAAAGTCAGAGTTAATATTTCTGCACCGTAACAAATGCCTAATAGTTTTTTATCATTGTTTACCGCAAAGTTAATTATTTTTGAATTAATTTCATTGACTTTTTTTTCATTTTTTCTTCGTCCAGATAAGATAAAAGAATTATAATTATCTAATGATTTTAGATCTAATAATTCAGGTGTTATTTTTTTATAGTGTATTTTTTTATCGCTTAAGAAATCAATTAGATTTTTAGTATAGACAGAACCATTATCAATTACTAGTAACAATAGTTGATAAAGAAACTTTGCCTAATTTAACGTTGTAAAATATTTTAGGTTTGATTTGATTATTGAATTCTAATAATTTCAATTTTCTAGAATTATATTCAGAAAAAAATTGGTGATTAATTACCTATTGAAATTGAAACGTAATGTATTTCAGGAATATTGTCTTTTACAATTATTGTTCCAATATTGAGATTTGTATCTTCTTGCCACATGAATACTCTGTCACTTCTTGGCTTTACAAAATTGTTTATGAAGTCTGTTAGGAATGTCTCTGTGTCACCACGATCCTTTTCAGTAAAGAAGAATATCTCACCTTCTTTAAATGATAACGGAATCTGAATTGATGTTGGTTCAGATACTTCTATTCCATTTTCTTTAAATGTGGATTTTATAATATCAATTCTATCTGATCTTCCTAATTCTACATAATCAACATTAACTGATGTTGATGCGCCTGCTACTCCAGATACCTTTTTGAGATATGCTTCAAACGCTTTATCTTGTGTGTCTCCTAATCCTACATAATACTCTCCAGTAAATGCTGCACCTACTGCTGCAATAGTTCCTAGCTGAGCAACAACGCCTCCAGAACCTGCAGTATATACAGGTATAAAGTAGATATCGTGTTGACCTACCCTATACAAAATATTATCTCCAATTCTAGGATTTCTCAAAAGCGTCTTTAGTTCAGCAAATGTAGGATCTTTATCCAAAGCTTCTCTAACTGCAGTAGGGCCAATTAATTTGGTAGTAGAATTTAGTGGAATTTCATAAAATTGAATATGACCTAAATTTTTAAGATCATTTTGAACTATCATATACCCTGCAAGATTTCTTCCTTGTGAACCACGTAGTTCCAAAGAAAGTAAACCTATGAATTCTGTTTGGTTAAAACCAGGAGGTTTTGCTTGTACATAGTAAGTTTCCAAACCTTGTGGAATTTCATAAAATTCATTTGCTTGAATAAATGTTTGAACATCACCTACATGGTAAATATTATACATTTGGGCTTTCCAGTTAAAAAGTTCTACGGGGTATCGTGTTTGATTCTCAAGCCAAGCTGGTACAGGTTTGAATTGATCAGGATATTGTTCTGCAAATATTTCAGTGAAGAAATCATCGCCTGTTTTTAGCAGTTGAATATTTCCATCGTATGAATCAATGAGTGCAAATCCTACTAATCTAAGATATGGATTTCCAATAGACCATGGAACATCATGAGTATCTAGTCCAATTATCAAAGGCATTAACCAATAAGATTTTGTGCCGTCGGTAACTGGAATTGAATCTAATTCCTTTCCAAAAATATTGTACAAAAAGTAAGGATACAAAGTTTTCATTCTGTCTTGTATGTCTTTGTATCGCATAACGTGGACTGATTCTGCAGGAAATGAAAGTAAAAAGTTTGGCTCAAAAGTCCAGCTTAATGGCGGGGATATATCCAAACCACCTTTACCATGATAAGATACACCTCCTAATTCTGCACTGTTAGTACCTCTAGAATTTGGATATGCAGACCAAGTGTCCTTAAAGAGACCTCCCTCACCGTAATAGATTTCTCGTTGCTTGAAGAATTTTCCACTATCAATGATTTGACCGCCTGTAGCCTCTAATGTAAGGAATCCATTTGGAACATGGGTGTATACAAGATGTTCGTTATACCATGTATTTGCAAGACTTACAGAAGACGGTAAGATTGGTTTCATTGAAGCAGTCCAGTATAATGTATTATTAAAGCGAAGAATGTCATTGTCTTCAAAATCAACATAGGGTATCAATCCAATCTCGGGTTTTAGTTTTGCAAATGCTGCTTCCCAATCCCATACTCTAACTACACTTAACACATCATTGTTTTGACTAACATAATTTTTGATATTATTTGGAGATACTGATTGCAACTTAACTTCGTGTGTGTTTTCTTTGATTTCATTTAGTTGGCCAATGTAACGATTAACACTAATTTGTTGAGCTGTGTATGGTCCTAGATATTCGATTTTTTTTGCATCTGCGATACTATTGTTTACTGTGACTAGACCACCAACAATAACTGCAATAACAATAACTGTTAAAATTCTAACATACACATCTCTCTTAAACATGTGAGTAAGAACACGTGCTCGTATTTTGTCAACAAGTGAAAAAGCTAAAAGTGTAAATCCAATTAGTAATGTTCCGCCTACAATGTATCTTGTATTGTAATCAATTTGATCGGTGAAAAATAGATTAAATCCAAACCAGAGTATTCCTACACCAATTATGGTTTCAATTGTAGAGACATAGTTTAGATATCTTGGTTTTCCACTTTTTGTATCATGAAAATAAGACGTAATTACAGCAATTATTTTATGAATGCCAACATACAGAACTAATCTAAGTCC
>NZ_AHJG01000055.1:0-2093 GCF_000241145.1 Candidatus Nitrosarchaeum limnium BG20
ATTCGTGCAATTTTTGCACCTTTAGAAGCTGCGGCAATCACAGATGGCTCTTCAATCACCATTGGAACAAGATAGTCTTTTCCATTAATTTTAAAACTAGTTGCAACTCCTAAAGGGAGAGAAAAAGTACCAATTGCATTTTCTACCATATTGTTTGCTTTTTCAAATGAGATGCCACCATCAATGCTTTGTAAAACTTTCAATTCTTCAGAGGAGAGATTTGCAAAATCGCGAACAATGTCTAATCTCTCTTTTCTTGTTTTTTCAAAGAATTTTGAAATAGATGAGTCAGTCATTTCAATATCCTCAATAATCTATCATCCATGCTATCTGGAAAACCTTTTCCATCAGTATTTGAAGTAATTACATAAAGACTTCCATCTTGACCTTGAGCTACATCTCGTATACGGCCTGCTCCACTTAGTATTGTTTTTTGAGAACTTAGACCGTCATAGAGATCTAACTGATAAAGATTGGTGGCTCTAAGAGAAGCCATAATAAAACGAGATTCCACGTTTATTTTGTCTCCAGAATAGTAAAGGATTCCACTAGGTTCAATGCTTGGATCATAACATACTATTGCATCTTCAAATTGTTCATATCCCGAACATTGTTGTTCAGGCCAGCCATAATTTTTTTCCAGGTTTGATTAAATTTATTTCATCATTTTTTTCAGGGCCTAACTCTGCTAGATACATTTGATCTTTATTGTCCCAAGTCATACCTTGTGGATCTCTATGTCCTAAAGAATAAACCGGAGAATTTGGAAATGGATTGTCATCAGGAATTGTACCGTCATCATTTAATCGCAGTATCTTTCCAGACAGTGAATCAAGGCTTTGAGGTAGATGTGATGAATCAGAAATAGTGCCAGTTCCAACATATAATTTCTTATCAGGTCCAAATTTTAGAAATCCACCATTTGTAAACACAGAACCAGGTATTTTATCAAAAATTGTTTTTGCGTCTTTTAGTTTATTTTTTGATTCAATGATTTGAAGAACTTTATTCCAAAGTTTTCCATTTTCTTCATATGTAAAAAATACATACATCAGATGATTATTAGAAAAATCAGGATGTAGTGCTATGCCCAACAATCCTCCACCAAATACATCAGCAGGACGAAATGTTGCCAATGGTTCTGATAACAATGTATTATTTTGAATAACTCTTATTTGTCCATTTTTTTCTGTTACAAAAATTCGATCATCTGAAATTGCAATAGAGCGTGGTTTATCAAGATTTTTTGCCAATGTTTCTACAAAAATATTTTCATGTACTGATGAAGGTGGTTCTGGAATTGGAAATGGAGTTGAGGGTGAAGTCAAAACAAATATCGAAAATGCCAATGCTGCAACAATTCCTGCAATTCTTAGTTTTTTGTCCACAGAAAATCATTCATTTCAAATCATATTAATTACTTTCAAGAATTTGATAAAGCGTATATACGGCTCGTGCTCATTGATGAATCAGCGGGGTGGGGAAGTCAGACTCTTTAGGGCTAGGTCATCCCGGCGGGCTCATAACCCGCAGTTCAGTAGTTCAAATCTACTCCCCGCTACTTTTCATATACAGAAAACCACGAACTTGATTCATCAAATTTAGATTCCTTGTTAATTTTTCCAATTCTTTGCAATGGTCTGCTCAGATGTCTGTGAGCAGAAACATTAGGAATATACAGTTGTTTTTTGATATTTCTGGGAATTTCTAAATTAATTTTATTTGATGAACTTTTACCACATTTTATGCATTGATATGCTTGGTTTTTCCTTTTGATTTCATTTTTTTAGACATTTTTTGCATACAGGGTTGGATTTTATTATATTTTTTTTAAGATTAATGACCTTGATGAATTCAACATTTAGGATACGCGGATAGTTTTTAGATGCTTTTCGGATGCCTCCACCAATACAGATCTTATCTCCTTTCATCAAACTAGATGCAATAAGAGTAATTCCAGTAGGTTTGTAAACAGCGCATTGCAATTTTAATCCATTTGACAGAATAGAGAAAAAAACATGTCCACCTTTAACGATTTTTGGGAAATCATATACAATTCCAGTAATCTTTCCTGATGCATATGGCTTGATATT
>NZ_AHJG01000054.1:0-2010 GCF_000241145.1 Candidatus Nitrosarchaeum limnium BG20
TCTATCAATCATTGATTGGCAGGCTCGAAAAGAGATGTCTCAGTGGCTCGGTAAAACAAAATACACTTTATCAGAATACGATAAGGTCAAGCGTTTCTCGTTTTATTTAGGAGATGATTTTCTACTTCTTGTAAGCGCAGAAAAAGATGTTGACACAAATAAAATAGTTGATGATGTAATTCGTCTTTATTATGAAAATCAATCTTGATTGCTCTTAGATTACCGTACCCTAGATAGTTAACGTGAATGCAATTAGAAATTCAATTCTTATGATTCTGGATTCTAGTCAGAGTTAAAATAAGATTCGATGTTTCCATTTGCGTTCAAGTAATGCATCACTGTACCATGTTCCAGTTTTGTACATCCCACATATTTCATAATGTTGGGCAATCATATCACTAGTTAACAGAATGTTTGTTCAAAATGATCAACATCCGAATTTCTTCTCTACAATGTCTTCAACTAGCCATGAATGAGATTTGTTATAATTATATGACTAATTGTTACTCATTATGGGATGTATTTGATTAATGTTTAGACTGCCCCAAGAACATGTATAAAAAAGACGTGTGTTATCTGGCTTATGTACAAATTATATCTGGCTGAAAAGCAATACATGTTAAAAATTAGTGTGGATGCTGATGATGACTGGAAAAGCCGTCTGAACTGTGATGAGGATTATGAGTAATGAAGCATCCATACATATTTTTTCTAAATATTTCCTCTAATTGATATGAAACTAGCATCTCTTTTTTCAGGGGGTAAGGACAGCATGTATTCTATATTTTTGGCAAAAAAGCAAAACCATGAAATAAAATGTCTCCTTAGTGTCTTTCCAAAATCTGATGAAAGTCATTTGTTACATCATCCTAATTTATCGTGGACTCATTTACAATCAGAAGCAATGCATATCCCACAAATAACAATAAAATCTGAATCTGCTGATACTGAAAATGAAATTAATTTACTGGAAAAAATTCTAATTCAGGCAATTGATCAATACCAAATAGAAGGGGTGGTACATGGTGGGATACAAAGTCAATTTCAGAAAGAAAAATTTGAAAATTTATGCATTAAATTGAATCTAAAAATAATTGCTCCGATCTGGAATCGTACTTCACTAGAATATATGACTGAATTAATATCTGAAAACTTTGAATTTATTGTTATCAGTGTTTCATCTGGAGGGCTAGATGACTCATGGTTAGGAAAAATTATTACAAAAAATGATATTGTAATTCTTAATGATCTTTCTAAAAAATTTGGTTTTAATTTAAATTTTGAAGGCGGTGAGGCAGAAACCTTTGTTGTAAATTGCCCTTTATTTTCTAATGATATTAAAATAATTAAAGGGAAAAAAATTTGGGATGGATACAGAGGAAGGTTTGAAATAGTGGAAGCGAGGCTAAATTACAATGCTTGATAATTTAAGAAATAATCTACGTGATGCAATCAAAAAAATTGTAAAATCTTCAGGAATTGATGAAGAACTAATTAAAGAACTTTCAAAAGATGTTCAGAGAGCATTACTACAATCGGATGTAAATGTGAGATTGGTTCTTGAAATTACAAAGCAATTAGAAGCACGTTCATTAAACGAAACCCCACCTCCTGGTTTATCTAGAAAAGATCACATTGTAAAAATTCTCTACGATGAACTTGCAAAACTACTGGGTAAAGAAACTGACTTTGATTTCAAACCTAACAAGCAAAATAAAATTATCATGTTAGGTATTCAAGGAAGTGGTAAGACAACCGTAACTGCAAAACTTGCTAAATTTTTAACAAAACAGGGATATTCAGTTGGAGTAATAGGTGCTGATACATATCGACCTGGAGCATTAGTTCAATTAAAAACAATGTGTGAAAAATCAAATGTGGAGGTATATGGTGAGCCAAACAACAAAGATTCTCCAGACATTGTAAAAAATGGTTTAAAACATTATGAAAATTTGCCTTTAGATATAATAATAATTGATACTGCTGGGCGACACAAAGAAGAAAAAGATC
>NZ_AHJG01000053.1:0-853 GCF_000241145.1 Candidatus Nitrosarchaeum limnium BG20
CAGCTACCATTTTGGGGATAGAAATGGACGCAGATAGGCATGAAAAAGTGTTTGAAAAAAGAGTTCAAATCTTTTGGATTTCAAAAAATGAATTAATTTTGTGTAAAAATAAAAAAGAAAAGAGGTTATTCCTCAACAGCTTTCTTCATTGCTTTTTGGGCATGCTTCCAGGCTTTCTCATAATGATGAATTGCTTTATCAGATTCATCTTTTGTTAACTTGTCGTCACCCTTTTGAAGTTCGTCTCGAGCTCTGTCAAGTTCCTTTTGTACCTTGTCTTGGTCTTCAAACTCTTCTGCTTGGTCAATTGCTCCATCGGCTAGTGCTCTGTCGGCCTTTACAATTCTATCAATTACCTGCTGAATCATATCCAAGAATGTTTGATCTTCGTTTTCATCCTTGATAATCTTCATCAGATCCTTTACGGATTTTTCTTCTTCATGAATTGCGTGATGTCCTTTCTTAGAGTCTAGTGTGGATGTTAACTTGTCTTCCCAGAACTTGTCATCAAGACTCTTTTCAAGATCCTTGAGTGATTTCTCTAGATCTTTAGATGTCTTTTTATCAATTCCAGGTGTTGCAATTAGCTCATTGAGTTTGTCAAGTGCTTTGTATTTTTGCTCAATCGGAGTCAATGGAGTAACAGTAACTGCAACAGTTGCAGAATCACTGTTGAGATGTCCATCATTTGCTGTAAACTCAAAGATGTCAGTACCAACAAATCCAAAGTCAGGAGTGTATGTAAATGTGCCATCAGGATTCACTGTAACCATTCCATTTGCTGGATCAGATGCTTTTGCAAATGTCAATGCATCGCCATCTACATCAGAGCCAGTTACAGAATCATTCAGTG
>NZ_AHJG01000052.1:0-3484 GCF_000241145.1 Candidatus Nitrosarchaeum limnium BG20
TAGATGAAGACTGTCCTGTTGCTCCAACAGGTTACATGACAGGAGGCGGTAGTGTCATGAATGGCAATGTAAAAGTAACTCATGGATTTGAGTTCCATTGCTCTGCAGCACAACTTCCAAACAACCTAGAAGTAAACTGGGCTAAGAACAGATTCCATCTCGACAACTTGGGTACAGCATCATGTAGTGACGATCCTTCAATTAGTGAAGGTAATCCAGTATCTGGTTTTGACACCTACATGGGTGTTGGAACAGGTAGTCTTAACGGTAAACCTGGAGCTTCTGCAGAATGGAAATTCACAGATGCAGGTGAACCTGGTAAGAATGACTATGTGAGCCTAAAGATTCGTGATTCTAACAATAACGTTGTACTATCAGTAACTGGAAAACTAACTCAGGGTAATCATCAAGCACACCCATAACTTTTCTCTTTTTCTTTTTTATTTTTTAATTAATACAATCATGATAAAGTTGATATAACATTTCAAACTATTTCTCTCGTTGAAAAAACTAATTCTATTTTCATGTATTGTAATGCTTGTGTTGCAATCTTCACAAGTGTACTCATATGAAGAATACGAAGAAGATGAACAAAAAACTGAAAAAGAGTACAAAGAAATTTTAGAAAAAACATCCAATCATTCACCAAGACATCAGATCAAAATGGGCGTATTGGTACATGATGTAAAGTGTGATGACGGTCTTGAATTAGTACTGCGACATTCAAATGGTTTGCCTGCATGTGTAAAGTCTATCAATGTAGATGAATTAATCAATCGTGGTTGGGCTCTAGATACACAAGAAACAACAAAAATATTGGAAATGGAATTAAATTCAAAAGAAAAAATTATCCAAGAAAGAGAAGAAGTTCTAAACGAAAGACAAGAATCTCTACTAAAACAAGAAAACAATACTAACGAACACCAAAACTAGTTCTGAATTTGCTCAACATTAAATTTATCAGGGAAATTCTGTAATTCACTAGATGGCAACTTAATTTTCACGCCTATTTGCGTCTATTTTATTCCCCAAAATGGTGGTAGAGTCCCTGTGTAGTTGAACCTGAATTAAGAGTGTAGACCTTTTTGTACCATTCACTTACCTGGCACTCTTAACTTCATAAAATCTATTTTTCTATAATCATGATGTAAAAATAATACTGCATAACATATCTAGATAACAACCGTGAAAATTAAAACTAGTTATTTTTATGAAGAATTTACATTGCCATCGACATCAAGAAAATTCCCACACGTCTGACATTCCCACTTTTCATCAGACATTAATTGATTGACATTTGTTATTCTTGATGCGTTACAGACCTTACATTTGGTTGACATTATTTTGATTTTACTGGATGCGTTTTTTCGTGCTCTCGTACTTGTTCAAAAGTATATGAAGTTCCTTCCCATTTGAAATTACATTTTTTGCAGCTATATCTCATTTTTCTCTTCACTATGTTGCTTCTTCCATACATTACATGCAGGACAGCGACTAATTGTTTTGGTTAGTATCTTTTTTGAGAATACATTGCCACAGTTTTCACAGATTTTCAAATCGTTTAGTGTGACCATTACGATGTCATTTCCATAGAAATTATTTTTTTATTTTTCAAATGTGTTTTTTCATGGGTCAGAACTTGCTCAAAAGTATCCATCCATCCTTCCCAATGAAATTTACAGCTATTACAGTTGTACCTCAATTTTGTTTCGTCTCTTTGGATTCTTTGAATGCGTCTACATCATCAGATGTCTTTTTTTGATTTCGTTGCAATCTTGCAAATAGTTTTTTTAACATACACACATAGGTCATACCTTGCATATAAGGCAAGGATTCTTACAAAATAGATTTTTTTTTCGTAGCTGAGTAGTTAATTCAGTCCTTCTTTTCAGATATGCCAACTCACACCACTACGATATTGATAATATGTCGATTTTACCTATAGGTCTTCCTCAGAACGGGTTAATTAAGATGAAATGATATCAGGATGTTATGAATACAATACCATCACATTGGCAAAAAACATGTATTGATTGCAAGAGAATGCACTGCCAAAAGGGCTGTAATTGTGATTGTCATTGGGAACCCTGAATGCCAATTTATTTTAGAAACAAAAAATAAAATTATTTTTGATGCATGTATGATTCTAGAACCATGTTATTTAGATCAATTACTAGACATGCTGGATGAATAATATTTTCATGTGTTATGCCACAAGCATGACAAAATAGTTTTGTTGGTTGATCACATACTTTACATCTACTTTCAACTTCTAGTTTTGAAGAACATGTTTTGCAAGATTGTTTTTGCATACATATGATGTGTATTGTTGGTTTAAAAACAATGCTGAAATTAGCGTAAGCTAATTAATCCTATTAGTTATTCTAATTCTAAAGAATGAGAATGAATATTAGTTCATAGCGTATCTTAGAATAACTACATCCGATTCATTGATTTCTGATTTTAATCGTTTTTGGATATAGGGTACATTAGTTTTAGTACTAGAAGACGCTAAACAGAACATGGCATATGACGATAGTGTGAGAAAACTAAAATGTAAAAAATGTGGATCAAGATTCAAGTATCCTGAAAGACTAGAAAAACATCAAGAAATTGCACATAATAAGAAAAAGGAAAAATGCAGAGCCTGTGGTTCTGAATTTCATTCTACAGAAAATCTAAGAAAACATAAAAAAAATTGTAAGGGAAAAGTTTGATATAAAAAATATCAAACAAATTCAACTAAGAACAATAAAAATAGAATTCAGTATGAAAATAAAAACATCAAGAATTAAGTACAAAAAGTTCTATCCTCTTAATTTTGCTTCAATTCTTCAGGAATTCGCTTACGCTTTTGTGGATAAAAGTTTAATATGTAAAATTGGAAAATTAAATTGAAGATTACTTTGGAAGAATTGATGCTCTAAAATGTCAGTTGCAGATGAGTTGGTAAAACTAGCAAAATTAAAAGAACAGGGTATAATCTCGGAATCTGAATTTTTACAAATGAAACAGGCTCTAATCAGAAAGATGAATGAAAATCCATAATTTTCTGATTTATTTTCCAATGTAAGTGTAAACTGGATACACTTTTTTTGTTGTTGTGGATTTATAATTCCACTCTGATTTATCTAACTTTAAGCGAGTAAAATACTCTTGAATGGAATTATGTAGTTTGGAGTAAATATCTCCCCCAACCATTATCTGGTCGGGCTGAGCTAGATTCTGAATTTTAGCTGCCATACTCACTGAGGGTCCTAAAATATCTACATGGGACTCTTGCAAGTCATCACCATATCGCACAATTGTGTTTTCGCCATAATCTATTCCGATTTTTATCTTTAATTCAGGTAAATTGTTATTTTTCAGAATTGGATTTATGCCAATTTTAAGAATTTTGAGCATTGATTCTGCGCATGTAACTGCTCTATCTGCAACAGATGCTGATAGGTTTTCTGCAACAAAGTAACCAATTACCGCATCG
>NZ_AHJG01000051.1:0-557 GCF_000241145.1 Candidatus Nitrosarchaeum limnium BG20
AACAATTCATGCGTCTATAGAAGAACCACATTTGGGGGTATTATTTACAAAATGTAGAAAATGCGGAGGAAAAGTAGTTCAAATGCGTGATGCCATAAAATGTACAGAATGTGCGTGGATTGATGAGAGAAAACTTTCAACAAATTACGGTAACACTGATTTCGTAAAGCTGAGAGAGTAAAATGACACGTGTTTCGTTCCAAGGTGAACGAGGAGCATATAGTGAAGCAGCAGCAAGAGCATTTTTTAATTCAGATATTCAAACTGTTCCACTACCAACTTTTGCAGAGGTTTTAGAGAATACTACAGTAGGCAAAACAGAGTATTCTGTTTTGCCTGTAGAAAACTCATTGGAAGGTAGTGTAGGAGAAAGTTATGATTTGCTGTATTCAACACCACTTAATGCTATAGGTGAAATTTATCATAGAATTGAACATTGTTTGATTGGAAATGGAATGTTAGATGAAATTGATACTGTGTACTCTCATCCTCAAGCATTAGGACAATGTAGAAATTTCATTGAAAAACATAATATGAAAACAGTTCCTACATATGAT
>NZ_AHJG01000050.1:0-29635 GCF_000241145.1 Candidatus Nitrosarchaeum limnium BG20
CCTGCAACACTAGTTCCATCAGAATTAGAATATGCTGAAGGATACAGAGCAAGAATGGAAGTACTAGAAGCAAAGATGAAACCAATTGATGAGATAAATACAAAGTCCGAAAAGAAAGAAAATTACGAAGATCCAGATTAAAAAAAATGGATAATTATTGAGAAAAGGTTAAAAGAAAATCAAAGCAACATTAAGTATCTACATGAAACAGATCATGAAGGTTTTTGATTGGAAGACGTATATTTTCACAGCAATAGCAGTTTTATCATTTTCAAATTCATGGTAGTATTATTTGGACACACTATACCGGGAGGATTTCTTTCATTTTTTAAAATTGCCGGAGAAGTGATAATTTTAGGAGCAGTGTTTTTGTTTGCTCTGGCTTGGTTACTTAAAGCAAGGCCACATAATCGTCCAAAGAAATACTCTGTAGTGGTATTTGATGTGTATGGTAAAAAAAGCGAGATAGTAGATATTCGTACTGAGTTTAAGACTCACGATGTTGCGTGGAGTTTTATGAAACAATACAAAGAGACATACCCACTATACAATTTTGCAATGGTGGCCACACTATCAAAAAAAGACAGACCAACTATCTTCAGATATATTTAATCTCAAATCCAATTAAACATAAAGTGAAATTATCATGGTATTTTTAATCCAAATCAATTTCAAATAAGATTCAGACTTTTATTCAGGACATTACAATAGAACTAGGTGGAGTTTTCTATTCTATCTGAAGCATTCAGTAAAATGGAATCAACTACAAAGAGACTAGAGTTAACGCAACATCTTGTAGAGTTATTTGAAAAAACACCACAAGATGTGATTTCACGAATTGTTTATCTTTTACAAGGAAAATTACGACCAGATTTTGAAGGAGTTGAATTGGGAGTTGCAGAAAAATTAGCAATCAGGGCCATTGCAAAATCGGCAGGTTCAGATAACGCGGAAAAGAAAATCGAGGACGAATACAGAAAAAGTGGAGACTTGGGACATGCAGCATCAAAGATTCTTGAGCAAAAAGAGCAGACAACATTTATGGTTCAGGACATCACAGTTGAGCGAGTTTATGAAAATTTAGTAACAATTGCAAAA
Source organism: Candidatus Nitrosarchaeum limnium BG20 (assembly GCF_000241145.1). Lineage (NCBI taxonomy): Archaea > Thermoproteati > Nitrososphaerota > Nitrososphaeria > Nitrosopumilales > Nitrosopumilaceae > Nitrosarchaeum > Candidatus Nitrosarchaeum limnium. The sequence goes on from NZ_AHJG01000050.1 coordinate 1,099, forward strand.
CTAGAAGGCAATAAAACGCAAGATAGAAAAATGAAATACATCTCAGGATTACTAAATGATGCAAATCCAGAAGAATCTAAATTTATTCTAAAAATTTTACTAGGAACACTACGGTTAGGAATTGCAGAAAACACAGTGATGGATGCACTTGCAATTGCATTTACTGGAAATAAAGAAAACAGAAAAGCACTAGAGCACGCTTACAATGTGTCAAGTGATCTTGGAAAAGTTGCAGAAACTATTGCAATCAAAGGGCTAAAAGGAATTGAAGAGTTTGAGATTAATTTGTTTAATCCAATTAGACCAATGCTTGCAGATAGAGTAAAAAGTGAAGAAGAAGCAATAGAAAAACTTGGAGCTCAATTTGCTGCGGAGTATAAGCTAGATGGTGAAAGAGTTCAACTGCATATTGAAGGAGATAAAGTAGTATTATTTTCAAGAAGTTTAGAAAACATTACAAGTTATTACCCAGATATTGTTGAAAAGATTCCAAAAGCAATTCAAGCAAATAAAGTAATTTTAGAAGCAGAGGCAGTTGCAATCAATGAAAATTCTGGAGAGTTCTTACCATTTCAAGAATTAATGCATAGAAGAAGAAAATATCAAATAGAAAAAGCGGTATTACAATATCCAATCACAGTGAATTTTTTTGATGTATTATATTATGATGGTAAAAGCTGTTTGGAATTCCCATACAAAGAAAGGAGAGAACTTTTGGAAAAAATTGTTAAAGAAGACGAGTATGCAAAACACGTACCAATGACAATTATTAACAATCAAGAAGACATTGAAGAATTTTTGGAAAACAGTATCAATTCAGGGTGTGAAGGGGTGATGTTAAAAATGCTAGACAAACCATATCAGGCAGGTTCTAGAGGAAGTTATTGGTTAAAGCTAAAACGAGAATACAGAAATGAGCTTGGAGACAGTTTAGATCTTGTTGTAATTGGCGCATTTTTTGGGAAGGGTAGACGGACAGGAAAATATGGAACTCTACTTTTGGCTTCATATGATTATGATAGAGACATGTTTACGAGCATATGCAAAGTAGGGACTGGATTTACTGATGATGATTTAGATCAGCTGTATCAAATACTATCTGACAAAGTAACAATAAAGAAAAATCCTAGAATCGATAGCGAAATGGAAGCAGACGTATGGTTTGAACCTGAGCTTGTAATTGAAATTGTAGCATCGGAGATTACACTTAGTCCAATTCACAAAGCTGCTAGAAATGAAATCAGAAAAGATACAGGTTTAGCATTACGATTTCCAAAGTTTACAGGCAAGATTAGACTTGAAAAAGATCCAGAAGATGCATCAACTAATGAAGAAGTAATGACTCTATTTAGAGGGCAGAAAAAAGTAGCTCATGATAAAAATTTAATGTGATTTGTGCTCAAATAGTGTAAAAAATCATAGAGGATTTAAATTACCTCATGGTATTTTGAAATCTAGAAATGTATAGCGGAGAGCTTGAAGTTCAAGCAAAAAGAAAGGCTATAGCAGTTTTACAAGACGAAATCAACCGAATCTTAAATGCCGCCAGAGAACTTGCAACACTCCCAGATCTAATGATGAAAAAAGACAAGACAGGGATCAAAAATTCATTAGAACAAATATCAACTATTGAAGAAGAGGTAGAAAATCTCAGAAGAAAGATTACAAGAGAAGTAGCTGACGTTGGAGGTTTAATCATGAACAGAGAAAACCTTCTCAATACAGCATACACAATGGATGAGATTGCAGGTTACATCACTGGAATAGCATTCAAACTTTCTAACATCAAGATTACTACATTGAAAAGTGCAAAGCTTGACGGAGACATTACAAAGTTGATTGAGTTGGTTGTAGACGAAGTTTACAAATTAAACGAAATCATACGTAGTCTAAACACCAATACTGCTAATGCAATTGAACTAGCACAAGAAACACAAAAGATAGAACGTGAGATAGACGTCAAATACAGACAAGCAACAATCAAACTATTATCAGAAGTTACAAACACAAAAGAGTTATTGTTGATAAAAGACGTAATTGAAGGAATCGAAGAAATGTCAGACAAATGTCAACGAGTCTCAGATTCTTTCATACTATTAGCACTAAGTCTATAACAAAACTATCACCCACCTTTTTACTTAATTTTTAATTGATTAAATGACAATAAGACCGCAAATACATTCTAAAAAATAGTAGAGAATTCATATACGCAGACCATTTAAAAAAAACAGATGAAAGCAGAACTGATTGAAAATAGAATAATAGTGTGGAATATTGAAGATTCGCGTAAATTATTCACTCATGGTTACTATGGTAAACCTATTGGCATTCCAAAACCAAAGCCTGATGAAATCAACGTACCATTGATTTTAGATCTTATAGAAGGACTGTATTTACTAGAAAATAAAAAAATAAGCATCTCCAAATTAAATCAAAAAATCACAGTTTCAGAAATGATCGAATTGTGTAAAAAAGAATATCATGATTTTGATAAAAAATATTTAGTATACAAAAACTTTCGAGATAAAGGATACATAATTAATCCTGGAATAAAATTTGGATGTGATTTTGCAGTGTATGAGAAAGGGCCAGGTATTGATCATGCACCATTTTTAATTCAAGTGTACAATAGAAGTGACCCAATCACGTCAACGGGAATTGTGCTAGCAGGTAGACTTGCAACAACAGTTAGAAAACAATTCATTTTAGCAATTCCAAAAGGAAAAGAACAAGTTGATTTTCTTGCGTTAGATTGGTGGAAAGCTTAGACTTGTTTAATGTGACCAGCTATTCTATCATAAATCTCAAAGAGTTCTTTAGTAATTCCAAAGTCAAGGTGATTCTTCCATTTGTTTCGAATTCTAATTGCTCCATCAGTTGGCTCGACATAAATTGTAGCATCACGAATTGATTGTTTTGCAATCATTTCATTGAGTGTGGCATCTTCATTTAATTTTCTTGCAAGACTACCGCTTCCATCCCATGTAACTTTGAGAATCGTTTTAGCTGAAAAATGTCCTTTTGTAGTTAGAATGGTTCTAGCAACATAGTTTGAACCCCCTTGATCAGTTTTCTTTTTTACAATAAAATGTGCTTGATATCTATCAAGTGCGCCCCATGGAAGTGGATTTGGATCTTGCATGATTATCCCTTTTGAATTATTTGAACTGTATCAATGTTAGAATTGGAAATATCAAGACAACCCTTGTTTGTAACCATTCTAGGAGTTTGTGAAAAATATCTACTGTAAAAATCGCCTTTTTCAAGATCATCAGTGCCAATAGGTTTGGATTTAGAATCAATACCGATCTCTTTTAACATATCAGAGAATTTTTCAGGCCAAGATTGTAATACAAATGTGTCAGATTCTGAATCATGCATATAATTCAAAAAACCATACCCACAAATAAAGATATCAAGAAATTATTTCTCAATTAATGCCATTCAAATACAAATGTCAGATAAAATAGGAATTAAAATTCAATGAACAATCGAATTAAATAATACAAGATCATTGTAAGTTTGATTATGTTAAAATTCCATGATAAAGTTGCCCTAGTAACAGGCAGTGGAACTGGAATAGGACAAGCCATTGCTAAAAAATTCATTGAAAATGGAGCAAGTGTCATAATTTTAGGCAGAAGAAAAGAGCCATTAGAAGAAACTTCAGTCATACTTAAAGAAATAATTGCCAAAGTAAACAGTGGTGCATTTGTAAGAATTTTTTCAGGAGTAGATGTAAGTGATGAGGATGGAATGAATCAAATGTTTGACACCCTGAAAAAAGAAAACATTACAGTAGACTATGTAATTAATAATGCAGGAGTTTCAGGTCCTGTAACTTGTTTTTCAAATGCTGCATTAGAAGAATTCAAAAGTACAATAGATATTCATTTGACTGGAACATTTTGGGGGTCTGTACAAGCACTAAGAGTAATGAAAGAAAATGGGAAGATAGTTACAATTTCAACATTTTTCACAGAAGAAAGACCTCTAGAGCAAAGACCTTACAGATTTAGAAGTCCATACACTGCAGCACAAGGTGCAAAAAATAGACTAGTAGAGGCAATGTCTTGGGAGCTAACAGATAAAAAAATTATATCGATTGGGACAAATCCTGGACCTGTACATTCAGATAGAATTTACAAAACAGTTTATCCTAAAGCAGCTGCAGAATTTTTACGGGTAAGTGGATTTGAAGACCTTACACCAATTCAAGTAGAAGCAGCAAATAAAGAATTATTCCCATTGTTAGGAGAAGATGAAAAAACAGTCAAAGATGGGATTACAAAAGCATCACAAAAATTAGCACCGTCCATTGGAAAAGATGCTGGAAAACTAGCAACAACCATAACTAATCTATTAAACAAAATTCAAACCATTGCAGAAAAAGTTCAGAAAAATACATCACATATGATTGCAGATCAACAATTCCTTTCACAAGGACAAGTTGCAGAATCAGTGTTGAATCTTTGTGACGATGAGATTGCAAGAATACTAAATGGTAAAGTCATACCAGGAGACAGAGTATTTTATCCAGTTAAACCACATATTGGCACAACCACACCTGGAGTTCACCAACCAAACTTTACTGGAAGATCAATTGTGTTTACTATTGACGCAACTGAAAAATCAGATGCACAAAGAGTAGAGCATCTTGCTCAACATGTCATAAAGAATGGCGGTAAAGTTGCATGTTTTATTTCAGAATCAACGCCAAAGGAATTACAAGAATACATTAGCTCAAAATTTCATTCTCACGTTGTAAACATCAAGAATCCAGAGGAGGTTAAAAAATGGCTAAACACAGCAAACACAAATCTAGGTAACATTTTAGCAGTAATTCACATTACTGGAAAATTACCAAATATTTCAAAATTAGTTGAATTACCACGAGCGAAATGGCAAGAACTAGTTGAGAAGTTCATCACAACGCCTGCAACTGTTGCCCAGGGAGTATTAGGACAATTTGTTCCAGGCGGTGACAAAGACCCAAGATTATACAAAGATGCCAAGGGAGCAATAATGATTGTAGGTCCAGACTTACCAGTAGGCGCTAAAGTGACAGGACTACAAAGAGCTCAAGTAGAGGTATTCAGAGGGGCATTACGACCATTTACAACTACAGTAAACCAAGAACTAAGTGATGTACTTAATTCAAAGATTCGATTAATCACAGTGTTTCCGGGTTCAGTTACTGGTTCAGAACCAAACAACGAGAGAATTGCTCAAGCACTAAACTTCCTAGTATCAGATATTGCCCTAGATTCATCAGAAGTAACATTTTGTGTTGATGAATCAAGACTAGGATGAAAAAATTTTCAGAGATTAAAGTAGGGGATGAATTTTTCTCCACATGTAGTATATCAGAAAAAGAGTTAGAAGAATATTTCAAATTTTCTAGAGTGAAAAATGCATTTTTGGAAGACATGCAAAAAACAAAACAAAAAATTGTTTCAGGACGAGCCATATTATCAAGAATGGAGGGAGAATTTACCAGACTCAGTCAAATTTATGGAAATCACATAATATTTGTTGGGACAGATGGAGATTCAGAATGGGAAAATAGAAGCAGTAGATTTCTAAATCCACTATACACAGATGAAGCACTAAAAATAAAATTCACAGTATCTGCAAAAGAAGACATTGATGATGAATTTGGAAAAATTGCAATAAATTATGAAGGGACAAACCAAGATGGAAAAATCATTGTATTATCAAAGAAAAACTGGTACCGAATCAAAAAAACGATTTCATGATAAACGTAGAGATTCATAGTTTGTAAACTAGTTAAAATAGTAATTTGAGAAACAACATTATGAAAATATCTGAAATAAAAGTAGATGATAGTCAAACAGGATATTATTGGTTGCAGATTTTTGTAAAAAACCAAAGAGAAGCATTTGCATTAAGAGATCAGATTTTCCATGATCAAGAAATCAAAGAGAGGATACACAGTACTATTAAACAGAGCCAACAAATTGCAGCAAACTCTCCGGTTGAAATGGAAGTAATAATCCACAACATCATAATAGAAAAACTACAATCAATTCTTGATGGAAAAGAGATATCGTAGTCCTGTTTTGTAAATATAAAATCTACAAAAGGTTATGAGCGATTAATTCAGATGGTAATTTAATGAAGATTTTGATTGGAATTATAATTGTGGGAATTTTTTTATCGTTGAGTTTTGTAAATCATTCTTTTGGTTATAATGTAGAGTATCAAATAATAGGAAAACAGTTCTCAAAAAATCCACTCATTTGCACATATGAACCAGTTTTAGGGTCAGATCCTTACCTAAAACAATGGGGAGTTGATAGATTATCAGAAACTGCAAGATTGGCAGTGCAGGATTGGCAATCAGCATTACAACAAAATGAAAAAAGAGAACTCAGAGATAATTGGAGAATTGACTATCGTGTGTTGACAGACAAAAATATTGATTCCAAAAAAGAGTGCAACGTTCTGATTCAATTTGAATCCATGCCACAAGAAAAAAGCGAGTGGTACAGCGTACTAGGAGTGACATATTCTAATTACAACAATACAGATGTAAAATTAATTAAAATCTATTACAGAGATGTCAAAATTTGTCAAACCAACGATGCACAATACATCTACTACAACTTATGTTATGGAGAAGATATGCTCATATCAGAAAAACTAAGAACCACAATTACACATGAGATTGGTCATGCCTTAGGGCTAGGTCATTATCAGGCAGACGATGTTAAAGTTAATGCAGCATGGGCCAAAGGAGGGGCGGAGGCAGATTCAATCATGGCAGTATTTTCACATGAGAATTCAAAATTAATGAAGATAAAACCAATCGACATTGAAAAAATTAAATCAATTTACACACCAAATGGATTCAAGTCAATTCAAGATACTCTAAAAGAACAGCCAACAGAAATTGAAACAATTCCAGAACCACAGATAGTACAAAAGACACAATTGATTCCAACATGGGTTAAAAACAATGCAAAGTGGTGGTCTGAAGGAAATTCAGATGATCAAACATTTGTAAATGCAATAGAGTTTCTTGTAAAAAGTGAGATAATCAAGGTGTCCAGTGTTTCTCAAACAGACGATAGTGACACCATTCCAACATGGGTTAAAAACAATGCAAAGTGGTGGTCTGAGGGAATCATTACAGATGGGGATTTTATCAAAGGTATTGAGTTTCTGGCAGAGCATGGAATTATCAAAATAAAATCATAAACTATATTCACTACACAAAAAACAACTGATAATTTTGTAGTAATGGTTTAATGCAAATATCAGAAAATAGCCATATGAGTTTTGATTGCAACTGTACTATCAATGACTATGGAGAATTACTCTCAGAATGCAATGAGCACAAAGAAGCTAACTTCATGAAATAGGTATTTTGATGCCTCCTCAAAAGCGGAGGCAAATGAAATGCGTTAACTAGTTTATGTGAGCTATTTGCCTTCCAGCTAACACCGCGAGATATCCCTGACTCAATGAAAGTCAAAAAACAAAACTTTGTATTAAAAAACTAAGGCAAAATAAAGTCACTTTTTAGTAAATTCTTATAATATATCTTAATTTGATATAAAAATTCAATAAAACTATTAGAAAATAAGAAATTTCATAATTATTATTATAATATTATGAAATTATTAGTTTGAGGTCAATTCTCAGATTCTTCGTATGCCTCATCTTGCTCATAATTTTCTTGGAGCTTAATCTGATGATCTTCCTCTTTCATTTCTTCTCTCTCAACTAATTTCCATTCTTTTTCAACTTCTTTAGATTTTTTATCAGTCAACGACATTTATGATAATTTTCAACTTATTAGATAATGCATAATTTTCAACTTTGATACCAAGAAAATTAGCTTCCAATTAGAAAGATGTGTTCAGATGCCGAATCAAAAAATAATTTAATTGCGGCAATTATAATAATTGCAGATACTAAAATTTGTAGATATCTTTCTTTGATATCAAGAGACAAACGAGCCCCAACTAATCCCCCTACAAATGCACCAGCAGCTAAAAGTCCTGCTTGGATAAAATCAGGATGCCCTAAAATACTGTGAGTTATTATTCCAGATAAAGATGCAAACAGTAAAATAAATTGTGATGTAGGGGCAGCTTTTTTCATAGTCATTCCAATTCCTACAACCATCAATGGAACAAATATTGTTCCTCCACCTATTCCAAAAAAAGAAGAAACTATTCCAGCAAAAAAGCTTGCACCAATTGCAAAAATTATCATTTGTTTTGTAAGTTTCTTCTCTCTAGTTTCAATTTTTTTTCTCAAAAAAATATAGATTGCAGATGAAATTAACACCAATCCAAATAAGATCTTAAAGATTCCCGGGGTAACATCGCTTGAAAGAAGTGCACCTAGAATAGTTCCAGGTATCGACAATAAGCCGAGTTTTAAGCCAAGAGAATATTCAATTCGTTTTTGTCGTGAGTAAGAAAATGTAGAACCAACTGCATTGCTAAATGCTGCAAAAAGACTATTACTGGCAGCCAATGTTGGAGGAAATCCAAAAAATGTCAAAACGGGTACAACTACAATTCCACCACCAAGTCCAATCATGGAGCCAAGTACTCCAGCTGCAAACCCTAATGGAATCAACCATAATTGATCAACAATCATAAGTTACCACTCATATTCACGTATACCTTGATTTTAGTTTGTTATAACAAATTTCCAAAGATAGCCTTTGGTGTTGGTAGTAATTTCTAAGAATAGATGTTTTTGGGCCAAACCATCGATTTGAGAGTTGCTAGTAGTATGTTTACCCTCAAGATGGTGAAATTTTGCTGCATCAACCCAGGCTGAAATAGATTCTAAATTACCAGGTTTTTGTGCTTGCCAACAATCACATACAACAGATTCAACCATTGTTTGATAAACGATTTTAACAGAATCTAATTGATTCATGAACGGATCAGTTTGAATTACACCTAAAATGGTATTTGGGGAATCTATACTACCAGTCATGTGAATATTTCCTAAAAACTTACCATCTGAATCTTTGAGTTCAGTTGAAGTACAATACTCTACAGAATTTTGTTTGATGTCATCCTGATAAAAAGTACAATATTGTGCAGTTGTATTACCTGAAAACTTTAGTGGATTTGACATTGAGATTCCTTTTGAAGCAAGTATAGATTGGATATTAAAATTAGTAGCATTGTAAGAAAAGGTAATTGGATAAGATATCTTTTCAGTAATTGGTTTTTGAGTAATGGGAGTTTGTTTTTCATTTAATGGAATGGAGTAGTTTATTGTAAAAACAGATGCCAATAAAATTACTAAAGCAACTCCAGCTACAATAGGTAAAAGAATCTTAGTTTTCAGTTCAATGATTCAAATTGACATTATAAAATAAGGTTTTGCAATCTAAATAGAGATAATTGATAGCTTTGAAGATTTTGTAATGTTATACTTATCAACAAATCCAGAAGTCACTTCAAGAATGTATAGTGCTTCAGTGCCAGGAGTTAAACTTTGACAAGTCATAGTTTCAAGTGCAGTTTTACAAGGTTGAACATCTTTTTCAATATGAACTACATTACCATCTTGATCAAACCAAATCATATCTAATGAAAATTGCATGTTTAACATCCAAAGGGAGTATAAATCAGGTTTATCAAAAACAAAAATCATCCCTTGATCATAGGGTAGCTGTTCTTGAAACATCAATCCACGAACACGTCTTGGTTCAGTATCTGCAATTTGAACCTGAAGTGCCACATCATCAATTTTGACAGTACCTGTAGGAAATTTTACAGCCTCAAGTTTACTGTCACTTGGAATAGATATCAAACCGACAATTCCAATGATTACGGCAGCAAAAACAACCGGGATTAGAATTTGGGCTCTTGTTGCCATAAAGATAGTTATTTTTTCCTTTTAAAATACTGTATAGTATGTAATTTCAAAGCCAAAAGAACTACTTTTTTTGCACTTTTGTAGATAAAAAGGAAAAAATATTCATGTATCCTTTTTAATAGCATCTATTAATTTTTGATTTATTTGTTCTATTTCATCGCCGGATATAGAAACATCTCTTTCCATTATTTCACATACCTCAATTATTGGCAAAATCCTGAAATTTTCATATTGAATTCGTGTAACAATACATGTAGTAAAGCGTACATCCCCTTTTAGCTTATATCGAATCTTAACTGCGTTATTCATTTTGAACATTCTGAGAGATAAGAATACTTTCTAAAATTCCTAAATTCATTACGATGATCATACTTTGTTAAAGGTTAAAAAGTAATATAATATGAAATTTATATTAATAAACAGGCAGTAAATTTTTCAAAATTAATTATATAGCATAAAATTATTGAAATATTTAAGAGTGGGCCAAAGTGCCCACCCTCGGACTGGTCTGTATGAAACGAATGACTCTTTGAGGACCATTATAGGTATAGAAAAATTCACTTAAAAGACTCACGTAGTAATTGTTCACACAAATCATCAGTACGGCCTAAATAGTAATTTACAAAAATCAATAGTAATTGGAGCTGTCACCAATCAACAATTCGTTGATGGTCTTAAGTTCCAATGTTTCAACTTTATGATCTACCCAAAGTAATTTATAAGATATTTTTTACTTGATAGATACAAGTTACAAATAGAGTATCTAACTAGTTTCATCATGTTAAGATATTCATAAATTAATCAAGATGTATTGTTTTTCACATGAATTACAAAGTCAAAGAAAATGAGGCAAAAACTAGCCAAATCCAGATTTACTCTGTTTTAAATTTTAAATTGCATGTTGGACAAAACCAAGATATGGATTCGCCTTGTTCTCGAAAGATCATTCCAAAACATTTAGGACACTGTCCAATTTCATCATTCATAATTTGACTTTAAAATTTCCAAACATAAGTATTTCAAAAAAATGAAAATAATTCAACGAGGAAACTATGGAATGAATAAAACAACTTTTGAGTGCTTCCACCCATTTTTGTTCTTCTTTCCTACTGTCAATTGCTTTGACAGTTCCTCGTCAAATACCATATGACTAAATGATATTAAAGTGATTTGGCATATTTTCTTTATATTTGTAAAGATAATAATTAATTCATTAAATAATTATTAATATCTGAATCAAGAATAATTTCTACATGTATTCAGTCAAAAAATAGAAATATTTACAATATATTAGAAATATCCATATAAATTTCTCAAATAAATCTTAAATAGTTTAACTTCTTATAACATATGTTGTCGAAAACAATTTCGGCTGAATAAACTGCGTGACCCTACAGAACAAAAAAAGGCAATCAGGCGTTTAACGCCCTGACCATGAGAGGAAATCTCTCTATGTTCTGTAATTGAGGGTTACGCCTTTTTGTTTTTCTCTAGTGGTAATTCATTATAATCAAATACAATGTTAAATGCAAGATTGACGTATAGTGTATGAGATTCAAGTTATTTTTTGTATGTTCGTCGTCCTAGCATACAAAGACAAGAATCTCGTTTTATATTTACAAATTTTTCAAGAATAGGAATTAGGATCTTGTTTTTATTTGATAAATGCGTATTAGCAGTGGAAAGCTGACACACTATTCTATTGTCAAATAGTGGCATCGGTTTGACAGTCATAGCTTACTTGCATGGCTGTGCAAAGGATGGACCGCAAAAAGTCAGCTTCCAAATTTTACAAAAGATGAGAAATTTTTTAATACTCTTTCAAATCATAGAACAAACCAAGGTTGTGATAAAGATTACGGATTCGTTATTAAACACTATAGACATTTTATTGGATTTGCAAGTTGGTGATACTTCAAGATTAAAGCATATCAAAAAAATGATTTTAGAAAATAAGCAATTATACGCTAGTGATCAACAATATGTACAAAGTCTTACAACATCATATAACATCGGTGATCAAAAAAAAATAGATGTCACAGAACAGATAAAATTGATCAATTGTCGTACTTGTAGTTCTAGTATTCCAGAATCTGCAAAGTATTGCAGTTTATGTGGCTCAAGACAAAATAAAGATAACCAATCCATTGTGAAAAAACTTAACTCGTTAACATTTGTTCCAAAACCAAAATCATACCAATCACTCGCCATTATAGGTGCATTAACTGTAATGATACCAGTGTTGTTCATAGTGGCAAGATTAGACCCATTATTAGCTGCAATCGAGTTTGATACTGGAAGAGACCTATCAGAAATAGCAGGTTTGTTTATAGCATTAGGAATTATTTCAAGTACATTAAGTATATTTACAGTTATAGTTACATTTGTAATTAAGAATCCAAAAAAGGTTGGAAAAATATTATTTTTTATGGCATTTGCAATACTTGCAAGTTCAGTTTTGATTGGAGTGGTAGGGGTAGTATTTATTTTAATTTCAAGCAAAAATGCTTACAAGAAAAGGCATTACTAAATCCAAAATCAATACCTAAAATATCACAAAAATAAAATCATAGATCTATATCTCTGGTTTCTCGACTAAGCAATGTCGGAATGATTAGAATTATTGAACCTATTATGATATTGATTCCAAGGGCAACAGGGATCATTGGTTTTGGTACGCCAGACATGAGATACAATGCAATTAAGGGGGACCAAGAACCAAAGATAAGTCCAGCATTATATGAAAACCCGGCAGCACTATTTCGTATTTGTGTTGGAAACCGTTCTGAAAAGTATGCAGGAATTGGTCCGGATGCAGTAGATACTACAAATGCAAACACAATGACATAAAATATCAAGCCATAGACATTATCTAATATCATAGTAGCAAGTGGAATAGAAACTAGAATAGATGCAGATACAAAAATAAGCATTGATTTTTTTCGACCGATTTTTTGAGATAGCCAACCAGTTACAATCATACCAATCCAAGAGGATGCAGTAGCATAAATCATGATTAGAGCAATCTCCTTTTTCTCAAAACTACCAAACTGTCCCAAGTATGTCGGCAAAACACTAATTGAACCATGATACATGTAAACAAGTCCTGTCATTATCGCAGCACAAAGCAAAAACTCTTTGCGGTGAATTTTTCCAAGAACAATACTTCTAAGAGGAGTTTTTTCAAGTTTAGATTCCTTATTCTTTTTTACCCAAAGTGGAGATTCATCCATACTCAATCTAACAAAAAGTGCGACAAAACCAGGAATAATACCAGTAAAAAATAACATTCGCCATCCAATTTCTTCAAAAAGATTTCCAGGAAACAAGATAGTAATAATTTGAAAAGATATTGCAGCTAAAAGAAAACCAAATGAGAAACCACTTTGTAAAAATCCAGATAGTAATCCCCTTTTTTGTTTAGGAATACTTTCAATTGTCAGTACAGCGCCGCTACCCCATTCACCCCCTGCAAAAATTCCCTGAATGAGACGAACCGATATTAGAAAGATTGGTGCCAATACTCCTACAACTGCGTATGTAGGTAGCAATCCAACTGCAAATGTTGCAATTGAGAATCCAAGTATTGTGATAATCATAGATTTTTTCCTGCCAAACTTATCACCATATATTCCAAAAATAACAGACCCAAGAGGCCTCATTATTAGGGTTACAGTGTATGATGCAAATGTTGCAAGTATGCTAAAGATATGATCTTCGGATGGGAAAAAGAGTTGGCTAATTGATGGAATGACTAAAAGCATTAGTACAATATCATATCCATCTAATGACCATCCAAGAAACGAACCTATCGCAATTTTTTTCTGAGCTACAGTTAAACTCAACAAAATATTTCTTGTCAAGTTGTATTTAGGCTTAGATTACAAGAACTGATTTCATATACAGTATACAAAATTTCAACATCAGATGGGTAAAACAAGCATAAGCCTTTTCAGAAATGATTCCATATTATAATATCATGATAACAGAACAAATGCTAAAAGAAATTTGCGACCGAGTAGAAAATTCTTTAGAGAACTATGTACTTGAACATAAAGGACAGTTATTTGAAGACGGTAAAATTATAGAGGGAGGTATGGAAGGACAGATAAAAAATTTGTATGAAACCAGAGTATCAAGTTTAATTATTTCAAAAGGTGAAAACATCAAATCATTGACACAAATCCAACAAAAATACATTGAAGATAGAATGAAAAACACTCTGGAATTATCAAAAAAACAATACGAATCATAATCTATGATTAAACACGCAGAGGTAGATCTGAAAGCAGTCCATATTTTTTATCCAAATGCATCTATAGCAAAACAGGCATAGTAGAAATAGAGTAGATTTACCATTAGACAGAGAATGCCAGAGATCAACATCAAAGAGTATGAAGCTAGATGCAAAGAGATGCTAATAGATCCTGAAGTAAGATTTGCAGCTTTACTAGGTGCCGACGGGGAATTACTTGCAGGTGGACTAAAAGAAAACATCAATCTTAGATTAAACGATGCGCAGATGGATGAGGTATGCAAAGAATTAGCATCCAGAGTTGAAAAAAGGAAAAAATATGATTTTGAGTTAGGACGTGTAAAGTACTCAACATCACGAAGAGAACATGTAGTGATAATGAGTTTCCCAGTTTATGAAAAAGTGGTAATGATTGTAGCAGAGCCAAATGTTAACATCGACAGATTGGCATATAGAATAATAGAAAAATTAGGAAAAGAGTGGGATGAATTTTTTGGAAAGCCTATTTAGCGTAGTACTGAACCTTTGAAATCACTTATTGTAGAGATTGTATTTTTTGTCTCTTGACCAATATCTTTAATGGTTGCACCATTGTATTTTTTTGAAATTATTGTTCCAGCTCCCATTAATGCTAGACCAATAGGTGTGGTAACTGGTTCAGGAGATAGAAACATGATTAGCCCAATTTTTTGCATTTTTTTGCCTGGAGCTGGTGCCTTTTCTAAACATCTCATGGATCTAGCAGTCCCGCGGTCATCTATCTTTGACATGTCATTATATAATGAGGCTCTACGCTTGGCAGAATCAGATACCTTACGGATTTTATCTAGTCGTGCCTTTAGATGGTCTACCATAACAGTTAATCATTTAGAAAAAGATAGTTAAGATTCAATGATCAATATGCGATACTACCAAGTCAATAAAGAATAACCATGTTCATGGACACCCAATTATACTAGGTTCAAATTAGTAATTAAGACGCATTGAAGCCAAAAAATTCAAAGAGACTAGATTCAATCAAAGCGGCTCATCAATCAGAAAAATCTAGCTATAGCACACGAATGGAAGACTATTTGGAGGTAATTTCAGAATTAGTAGAATTAAAAGGATATGCAACAACTTTAGATATTTCAAGATACATGAATGTCAGCGCACCAAGTGTTACAAAGATGTTGCAAAGATTAGAAGAAAACAAGTTACTTGAATATGAAAAATATCACGGCATCAACCTAACTGAAAAGGGTACTCGAATAGCAATTGAAATAAGACAAAACCATGGAATTTTACTAGAGTTTTTTGAAATTTTAGGAGTTAATCATGAAACTGCCAATAAAGATGCAGAGGGAATTGAACACCATCTAAATCCTAAGACGATTAAGCAGTTAAGAAAGTTCATTACTTTTCTAAAATCAAATCCAAAAGTGATAGAGAGTTTTAAGAGTCCTTAAGAAAAATTTGAATATCATTTTGTGAAGATGCAAGTTTAACAATACTGCGTGACGCTTCAGAACGCTTTGGAATCATTATCTCACCTTTTTTGCCAACTCTGACTGATGTGACGTAATTATCATTAACGTATAGATCTGCATGCATTGAGGAGTACTCCCTGCCAACATTTAGTAATAATGCAGTTTTGGATTCTGAAAAAGTAAAAGATAAAGGACTAGACGGATCAGAATGCGAAGTTTTTTCAACTACGTCGATATGAATTTTAAGTAATTTTTCAATCTCATTGATATTAGAACCGCCTTTTCCAATAATTGATGCCATAGAATTCTTGTTTACCATAACACGTGCTCTATTTTCAGATAATATCTCAACTTTGACTGCAGGATCAAATTTCTTAAAATAATCGCGTATCTTATCTTCTGCAAGTTTCTCAATTCCTACTTTTTGGGTTCTCTTTGAGACAGGAACTATAACATTTTCTTCACCAAAAGTATAGATCTCATGCTCAAGTACATTGTCTGCAAAATTCCTAATCTCAATTACAGGCCTTGCCAAATCAGACTCGGTCATTCCTGTTGGAACCTTTACAACAAGTTCCAAATCATAGATTTTTCCAATCTGTCCATCTTTGACAAATACCACAGTATCAATGACGTTTGGGATTATTCCGAGCTCAATTTTGCCGATAAAACGTTGAATTGCATCTAGCGGAGAGTTTGCATGTACTACACCTACCATTCCCACTCCAGTCAATCGCAAATCAGCAAATGTTCGGAAGTCTTCACGTCGTCTCACTTCATCAAAAATTGTATAGTCAGGTCTAACTAACAACAAAATATCAGCGCTGTTATCAAAACTTCCATCCAATTTCGTGTACTGTGTGATTCCAGGATTTACTTGCAAATCACGTGGGGATTCAAATGTTTTTACAATCTTTCCTTTGTGATAGTAAAAATCAGCCAGACTGGAAGCTAGTGTGCTTTTTCCAGAACCAGGAGGTCCTGAAATTATAATTCCTTCTGCCCTATCAGAGAATCGCTTCATTAATTCCTCAGAGATGTCATAATCGTCAAGTGTCAATTTAACAATTGGATGAACAATTGTAATTTCAAATGCTTCAGAAAAAGGAGGATGAGTTATTGCAATTCGATAATCATTGTATTGAACAACAGATGCACCAGTCTTTGAGATTTCCAAAGTACTAGAATCATTAATTGTAGCAGTCTCCAAGATTTGAGATGATATGAGTTGTAGATACTCTTTGCTTAAGAGTTCATCAGAGAGTTTTGTCAAAACAAAAGAGCCAGGTTTCCCTTTTTTTGCCATCGGGGACATATTTTCTTTAAGGTGTACACTCATTGTTTCAGAGTCAAAAAATTTTAAAAATTCTAAATCAATGTTTTTAGAAAGGGGCTTTACAAAAATAGATTCCAGCCCCTCTGCCTGTGCTACTAGGTGTTGAACATTATCTGAAGTGTAAAGTATAGCCTGATTTTGTTTTGCAACATCTTTGATTATTGCATCAATTCTGCCAGATCCGGCCATTCGAATATCTTCAGAGGTAGGATGTGAGCCCTTAATTGAAATAACTAGTCCGAATTTATCAGCCAAATCTTTGAGTTTTTTTATTACTTCTAATCCGATGAACCCATGTTCTTTTTTTTGTGATGCTTGAGATTGTAATTCATCTAAAACAGCTTGAGGGATTATAATTTCAGAGTTTTTTATATTACCTGATTCAATTTGTGCAACAAGTTGTCCGTTAATGATAATGCTGGTATCAGATACAATCTTTGACAAATCTTTAATCATTTGTTTTAGGAATTAAGACCCTAAATTACTTTGCCAAAATATCTGAGATGGTTTTCAAGACATTTGTAAAATCAAAAGGCTTTGAGATATAAGATGAAGCTCCACAACTCAGCACATTCTGAATTATTTTTTGATCATCACTAGCAGTAATTAGTATTATTTTAGCGGTAGGATATTTTGCGATAATCTCTTTTACAACTGTAAGACCATCTTTTTTAGGCATTGCCAAATCTAAAAGCAATAAATCAGGAGTAAGCTGTGAAAATAATTCTACAGCTTCTGCACCATCTCTTGCTTCTCCCACTATAGTATGCTCATCAATTAGTAAGATATCTGTAAGAACTAGGCGTATGGCGTCAGAGTCATCTGCAATCATGATATTTGCCATTAGATCACAACCATGTTACGACTAATTAAAAATATACATCAAGTAAGACTAGAAGAAATTTTAGACACTTTTTGTTTAATTTCATCCAAGTCATAGTCAGTTTGGGTCATTGAATTTTTCATTTCATTCACTGCAGATACAAGTGAAGAAAACATCTCATCTGTGATTGAAACACTTTGTATTTTTTTAAAGATCGAATCAAGTAAAGCAGAGAGACTGCCAAGTTCCTCTTTTCCCATCATTGGTGCCAATCCCTTGATCTTATGTGTGGATTTTTGTATCTCACCTGCATTTTGACAAAGTTCAGTTCCATTATGACATGTATCTACAATTGTTATAATTTGTGAAATTTCTTCATTAATTTCATCTGTGGCGATTTTAAGAAATTCATCAGACATTGCTAATCACTCTAAGAGAATTCACCCATTATTTTTATACTCTATGTTGAGTTTGAAGTAATGTGAAGATTATCAGTAAAACTTACGTGTTGGTCCTAATCCTAATCGTTGCTGCAATCATAAATTTGACTTTACTTTATGAGGCAGAACATTCAGGTAACACCCAATCATATACAATAATCAAAACAGGTGATCTTAAAGTTCAAACAGAAGCAATATCTGGATTGGCAGTATCAATTGCAAATGGAAATGTAGACGATGAAGAGAAAATATACAAAGACATTGAACATGTGGATGTAACTATTGCAGGAATTAAAAATGGAGGAATGATAAATAATAAACCAATTCAAAAAATTCCACCATCAATAACTACAGAATATAACAAATTAGTAATATCGTGGAATGATTATAAAGAAAAAGCATTGAATGCCAAAAAAACATCAGTGTTTGACAAAGAGGCAACGAGTGCAATGAATTATGTACTACAAAAAAACGGTGAACTGATCTTACTGACAAATTCATTATCAAGTGAGTTATCAAATTTGGACAGGGATTATAACAGACATAAAGAAATTGCTAATGATTTAGAAAATTCTGCAAAAGAGATCGGGCAGTTAACATTATTAATTTCAATTGGTGAAGAAGAAAACGCTCAAGATAAAATAAAAATTGAAAAAATGAAATTTGAAGTAGGTTTACGAAAGCTGTTAGGAATATCAACAAATGATTTAGATTTAAAAAGCATAGAGCAGAAAAATGAAGATTTAATTGAAATTCCAAGAGAAAATTCAGACGCATTAAGGAAACTGGATCCACTTTGGGAATCATTAAGACCAAAAATAGAAATTCTTGAAGAAAGAGCCCTGTTATCTCCAGATTTTAATTCAGCAAAAAATGAAATGAATCTACAAAAAGAAATTTTGTTTGGAGACATTGATAATTTATTGAATTCATGGAATTTTGAGTTATCAAAAAAAGGAAGTCAAGAACAATTAATTGTTCAAATATTACTAGTAGTGGATATTGTAATATTCTTTTTAGTTCTGTTTGTAATTAGACAGTCACTTTTGCCTTTAGGATTAATCACAAATGCATTAACGGAAATTAAAGAGGGTGCTTATGGAAGAAAAATTGAATATGAGAAATCAGATGAGATTGGAAATTTGGTTCAGACATTTAACGTAATGTCAAACACCATTTTAGAAAAAGAAGAACTGGCAAAGAAAACAGATATTGCAAAAGATGAGTTTCTTGCAATGATCACACATGAATTAAAAACACCTCTAGTCCCCATTCAAGGATACTCAGATATTTTACTTAGCGAACATTTGGGAAAATTAACAGACAAACAAAAAGAAAGAATAAACATAATCAAATCGAGCTCAGAGACATTACTAGCATTAATATCAGATTTGCTAGATGCCCAAAAACTAGAATTAGGCCAATTAAGAATGAAAATGGAGACAAACAATATCAAAAAAACAATTACAGAAGTAATTGAATCATTTACCCCACAAGCGCAAAAAAATAATATAAAATTTATTTCAAACCTAAAAGATGTTCATACAGAATACGACGAAGATAGAATAAAACAAGTGCTATCAAATCTAATTAAAAACAGCATGATTGCAGTGGAACCAGAAAAAGGAGTCATAGATATTACGATGATAGATTATCCACAAACAGTGCAGGTTAGTGTCAAGGATAACGGTATTGGAATACCAGCAGACAAGCAAGAAAATCTTTTCAAGAAATTTTATCAAGTAGACACTACTCTGACAAGAGAGAAAAGCGGAAGTGGATTAGGACTAGCAATATGCAAAGGAATTATCGATACGCATGGAGGGGGAATTTTCTGTAAGAGTATTCCAGGTCAGGAAACGGTGTTTACTTTTACATTACCTAAAAAATCAGAGTCAAAAAAATCCCCAATAGGGATTACTTAAAGAAAACAAACTTTCTGAACTAAAATCACTCACTCTCCTAAAAAAAATGGATTTTTTGTAATAACAGGCATGAATCATCAAAACACCAAAAATACAGAGTTTTATGCAAACTGTACAGCATACTTTGAATTCCTACGTAAAAAAGGAGCCAATGACGACAGTTTTGAAGATGAATACTACTTTACCATGCCTGCAATATCTAGTCATTAATGCATAATTTTGAAAAATTACGAGTCGGGATTTTAAATTGTAAGTTTTGATTCTATACGATAATCACCAAATACAATTAAACAAAAAATTAACTCAATGTATGCAAGCATCAAATAATAGCAATGAAATAAAAAAATATGAATGTGGAAGTTGAAGCAATTAGGCAAAAAGTGATTGCATGTACAAAATGTGATTTATCAAAGACAAGAACAAATTCAGTTCCAGGTAAGGGAAATTTTCAATCAGATGTGATTTTTGTTGGGGAAGCACCGGGTAGAAATGAAGATAAGAAAGGAGAGCCATTTGTTGGAATTGCAGGACAGAGACTGTCAGCTGCATTGGAGAGTGCAGGAGTGTCAAGAGAATCAATTTACATTACAAATGTTGTAAAATGTAGACCGCCAAACAATAGAGTTCCAACTGTAATGGAACGAGACATGTGTCATGATTATCTTCAAAAAGAAATATCCATAATAAAACCAAAAATAATATGTATTTTAGGAAACACCGCATTTAATTCAATTTTAGGGGGTTCAGAAATTACAAAGTATAGAGGTAAAATTGTAAAAAAAGACAAAGAGTTCTATTTTTTGACAGTGCATCCAGCAGCTACAATTTACAATCAAGAATTAATCACAGTACTAAAAAAAGACATTATCAAATTATTTGATTTGATCAGAGAGTTAAAAAACGGCAGAAAAATTCCAGTAGATATTGACTATACTTCCTAGAACGTTTTATTCACAAGATACTGTAACTGTGGCAAAAAGTATTCTAGGCAAAAAACTAGTAAGAAAGATAGATAACAAAGAAATTTCAGGAATCATAATAGAGACTGAAGCATATAGACACAAAGATGATCCTGCAAGTCACGCATTTAGAAAAATTACAGAAAGAAACAAAGTAATGTTTGGAGAAGTTGGAAGGGCATATGTCTATTTCACATATGGAATGCATTATTGTTTTAATGTAGTAGCAAGAAATTCAAAATTTGCAGCAGGTGCAGTTCTAATTCGTGCTATTCAGCCTGAAAAAGGAATAGACATCATGGAAAAAAATAGAGGAGTAAATGATAAAAAAAGACTTACAGATGGTCCTGCCAAACTAACACAAGCATTTGGAATTACAAAAGAACAATACGGAATTGACTTGACACAAGATTCAAAACTATTCATAACAGATGGAATCAAAACAGGTAAAATAATTGCCAGTCCCAGAGTTGGAATAAAAGAAGCAACTGATAAGTTATGGAATTTTAAAATATCAATAAAATAATATTATTTTTCATTGTTTTCATCTAATGTCCACGGTGCAAATCTACTCAAGATTCTTGTCCAATCAAGTCTCAAAACTAAAACAATTGCAGCAGTCATCATAACAGCAAATACAACAATTCCGATATAGATTGTAGACATGTCGTGTACATCTTTAAGATATGGCTCTATCAAAGAAAGCCCAAGACTATGAGAGATTAAAACGATAACATAACTTAGAACAATTTTTCCAGAAAGAGTTGCAATAAAAAATCTTTTTGGATTGTATTTGGATAATCCTAATGGGACATATATCAAATCGTCAGGAATTGGAGTAGCTGCTGCAACAAATGCAGCTGCTGCACCATATCTTTTTACCAATCTTTCAAAAGGGCGCATTCTTTTTCTAGTTTTTTCATTCATAATGCGACGCCCTTGATAACTTGCGTAAAAGATAATTTGTTTTGCAACAGTGGCAGTAACTGCAGAAATTAAAACCAAGACATGTAGATTGAATTCGTCCCCTACTGACATGGATGCGAGTAAAAGAAATCCAGGCAATGGGATAAACGGAATTAAAGAGCCAAAAAAGTTCAGAAGTGCCAAGCCCAAGTATCCCACTTCAGGAGAAAATGGGAACAGAGCAGAAAAATCCACAGTTAAACCACCAAGTAGGGATTATTTATTAAAATCGAATGAACTTTTGAAAAAGAACAATTACACAATCATTAAAATATCATCTTTCTAAAACAACATTGATGATAAAGAAGGAATATCCAAAAATTTGCGATGAAATATCTGGAATTAGTCCCTATATCAGATTTGTAGGCATAGTTGGAAAGGGCGGTGAACTCTTGGCATACAAAAGAAGACCAGAACTAAAACCACTTTTGAATGCAAAACATACTCAACATCAATTTTCACATATTGCCATAAAGACAGATCTTGAGGAATTCTTTGATGAGAGTCTTGGAGAGATAGAATTTGTTTGGGAAGAAAGGAAAAAAGTTCAAACAATATCATTTGGGATTAAAAAAGTTCGTGTTTGGATATCAATTGATAAAAAAGTAATTCGCTCAGAAATGTTAAGAATTATTGATTCATGTTTGCCAATTGTAAAAAAATATGCCAAAGCATAAGCATTGATTTTGAAATATAAGATTTAATTTATTTTAAATACCAACCCTAACTTTTTTTAGAACAATTATTCTGAGAAAAACATGGAAGATTTGGAGGAGATCCAGGAATTAATTGAAAAAATAAACAATCGAGATTACAAATCAAAAGAATATCAGGTAATGAAGATTGAAGAACTTAGTGCAGAGCTAAGAGATGCCATGAAATTTCAACAGGAATCTTATCAGAGAATTGAAGAGCTTAAAGAAAAGGGAGTAAAAGAAGACTTGATAAAATATGCAAAGACAATATGCGGTAACTCAGTTGAACGAGAAATAATTAAAATTCAAGATGTATATCTAGAAAAAATTGAAGATGAGTATATCAAATCAAAGAAAAAATAAATCACGATTCATCATATAGCCAACATCGAACATAACCAGTTTCAGTTTTAAATTTAGGTGGAACCGTTTTACATTTTTCAATTGCATGTGGACACCTATCGATAAAACGACATTGTGTTGGAGGATCTAAAAGACTTGGGGGAGTACCTTTGATGTATTTGGGTGCATCTCCAGATAGTCTTGGAATGGATTCTAAAAGTCCCTGAGTGTAGGGATGTTTTGGATTTTTATAAATATCATATGAAGAACCGAACTCAACCATATGTCCACCATACATGATTCCTATTTTGTCAGCTATTTCAGATAATACTGCAAGGTCATGAGTGATTAACATAATTGACATGCCATCTTTTTTGAGTTTTTTTAATAGATTAATTATTTGAGCTTGAATTAACACATCAAGTGCAGTTGTAGGTTCATCAGCAATAACAAATTTTGGCCTAAGTAATAATGCCATAGCAATTACAACTCGTTGTTTCATTCCACCACTTAGTTCGTGAGGATATTTTTTTAAAACAACATCGTCTAAACTGACAGAATGCATGGCATCTGTAATTACATCGTCATAATTTTTATCATAGCCATGTTGTTTTAAAATTTCAATAAACTGTTCTTTTATTGTAA
This sequence comes from Candidatus Nitrosarchaeum limnium BG20, assembly GCF_000241145.1. Taxonomy (NCBI): domain Archaea; kingdom Thermoproteati; phylum Nitrososphaerota; class Nitrososphaeria; order Nitrosopumilales; family Nitrosopumilaceae; genus Nitrosarchaeum; species Candidatus Nitrosarchaeum limnium. Next base: position 24,836 of record NZ_AHJG01000050.1, read on the forward strand.
ATACGGGGTCTAGAGAATTCATAGCACCTTGAAATATCATCGATATTTTTTTCCATCTAAATTCTTCAGTAAAGACAGATTCAGAAAGATCCAAAATTGAATCACCATCAAAAATGACATCGCCTTTTGCCTTACCACCTAAAAGCATCCTCATAATAGAAAGACCCAAAGTGCTTTTACCACATGCGCTCTCTCCTGCAATCCCCAGAGATTCACCGCTTTTCAAATCAAAGTTTACATCATCTACGGCATATACGTCTCCCTTTGATGTGTAATATTTTGCAGTTAATCCGTTTACAGTCAAGACCATGATTAAGATAAAAACAAACTAGAATTTCTATTTTGATAAGAGATTTTGTATGAAATTAAAACCAAAAAAAAGTAATCGTCATAATTACTAAGATCGAAAATAGTCAAAATAACTTTACATCGATCAACAATTAGTCATGGACAACATCACACTAAGGGATATAAACAACTTTTACAGAATCTAAAAAATCGATTAAAATGAAACTGCCAATATGTAACTTTGATGCAAAAAACACTGTACTTTGTCCAAAGTGTGAGAGTAATGTGGAATCAGGAATAATTACCAAGGCGGATGTTGATGCATCGATCATACTTGCGCGTTTAGCAAAATCAAATCAGATTATTGATCAGTTTTCGCTTTATTCGTGTAAGGAATTTAATGGAAATTTCGTATTGACTTTGGCAAAAAATGACATTATGATAATTAGACAAAGTAGGGTACTTTACAGATTACTTCAAGAACAATTTCACGGAAAAATTTGGCTAGTAGAGGATGATAAAAATGATAAAAAATTCATAGAGGATTTATTCTTTCCAACAAAAATACTATCAATTAATTCTGTATGGGCACCAGGTGGAGTTCAAAAGACAAAGGCAGTGGTATCTGGTAAATGGACACCAAGATTCCCCATTGATACTAATAAAATAATTCAAATTGTTAAAAATGCCCGAAACCTTGACATTGAGATTGAATTTGAGGAAAAAAGAAGGTAAGAAAAGTGGTATTTGTCAAGACACATGATATATCTGAATTAAACTCAGGCACGATTGGAAAAGAAGTAGTTTTAGGAGGATGGGTTGAAGATCTTCGAAAATTAGGAAAGATGACATTTATCACATTACGTGATGTTTCAGGGATATCACAAATAATAGTAAAAGGTGAATTGAATGATAATTTAGAAGAACTAAACCGTCAAAGTGTAATTAGTGTAAGAGGAATCGTACAAGAAACTAAAGCCAGAGATTTTGATTTTGAGATAAAAGCTGAAGAGATTGACGTATTAGCAAAAGCAATTCACCCATTACCTGTTGATCCAATTGGAAGACTAGAGAGTAACATAGACACAAGACTAAATCATCGTGCATTAGATATGAGGAACCAAAAAACTGCATCGATTTTCAAATTACGACATCATGTGCTAGAGATACTACGCAAGACATTGGCTGAAAAAAAATTCATAGAAATTACAACACCAAAAATAATTGGAAGTGCAAGCGAAGGAGGAGCAAATTTATTTTCATTAGACTATTTTGGAAAGACAGCATATCTTGCTCAAAGTCCACAGTTATACAAAGAGCAGATGACAATAGGACTGGAAAGAGTTTATGAGATTTCAAATTTTTATAGGGCAGAGAATTCACATACTGGTCGTCATCTAAGTGAATTTACAAGCATAGACATAGAAGCTGCATTCATGGACTACAATGATGTTATGAATATTTTAGAATCACTAGTAATGGGAGTCTACAAATTCGTATCAGTGAATTGCAAAAAAGAACAAGAGAATATTGGTCATACAATTGAGATTCCAAAATCTCCTTTTGAAAGAATCACATACACACAAGTAATTGAAGAGTTGAAAAAAGTTGGAGAGAAAGTAGAGTTTGGAGATGACTTGCTTGATTCACATTTGAGAATAATTGGAAAGAACCATCCAGGATTTTATTTTCTAACAGACTGGCCAATGAAATTAAAACCATTTTACATTAGAGAAAAAGATGAAGACTCAAAACTATCACGTTCGTTTGATCTTCAATATGGATATCTAGAGTTATCATCTGGGGGAACAAGACTTCATAATCCAGAGACACTAAAATCAAGATTGAAAGAACAAGGATTAGATCCTGCTCAATTTGCAGATCACCTTCAGACATTTGATTGGGGTATGCCTCCACACTCGGGCTGGGGAATGGGGTTGGATAGACTAATGACCACACTTATTGGAATAGATAATGTAAGAGAGGTGGTTCTATATCCAAGAGATCCAGATAGATTAAGCCCATAAACTAATTCAGATTTTTATTGTGAAAGAAATTACAATATATCATGATAGATCAAGCAGATGCAAAAAAAGTAGTAGAGGTAATAGGAAATAATCTAATTGGGGTATCACATGATTCAAACAGCTTTCAAAAATTGCCAGATTCCTTTTGGGGGTATTTTGCAAGAGGTCATGACACTAAAGGAACTTTTGGAGTCATAGTTACATATTCTGAAGACGGAAAAGACGTAGATGAATTAATCAAGATGTATGAAGACTGGGCAAATAAAAATAAAGGAAAAGAATCCAAATAACCTATTTGGTTTCTTTGAATAGCTTTCTATAACCTTCGCATTCTTTACAAATTGGCTTTCCTTTGTATTTTGGATTACCGTCAGTAATTTTCAAGGTGCCAGGACTTAATTTACAAATACAGCAAACAACCATACATTAGGTTAAAAAATACAATTTATAAAAATTGGGAATTTACATCAAAGATCAGTTAAGCGCCAATATGAGAAAAGAATACAAAATAAATCGAAAATACAACAGAGTAATTTGGATTTAAATGAATTTTTCAGATCTAATGACTTGAACATCTGACAAATACAAGATGATTGCAAAATCAGAAAACAAAGAACGCGCAAGTTCTTCAGATATATCTTTTAATTTTTCTTCAGTAGAAACAATTTCAATTTTGATGTTTTTTTCATTTTTTAATCCTTTACCTCTAATCCCTTTTGAGCCATTTCCATCTACCTCATAAATGGTGTATCCTGTAATTCCGTGTTTGTATAATATTTCTAAAACAGCTTTTTGAGCAAGAATCTCACATGTTATAGTCAATAGCTTAACATCAAATAGTTTCATATCAAATTAATTCCAAAATAGTTGAATAAGTTTATCGGTACATCTAGATTGTGAGTAATTGTAGAAATTGAAAACATTATTGGCAATAAGATTATGATGTTATACGGAAAAGTAATTCCCAATGCAGAAGTAATATACAAACTTGGTTTTGCTTGGGGAATTGCATGTCGTAAAACTGCAGGCGCTGCGATAAAAGAAGCACTAGCCATAAGCAATCCAAACATCACTGAACCACCCAAACTTAATCCTAATGCAGTTGCAATAAACACACCGATAATTCCATTAAATGTTGGAATTAGTATTGAGAATATCACCAAAAACACACCTACTTTTTTAATATCATCCAACCTTTGTCCTGCAATTATCCCCATCTCCAAAAGAAATATCGCAATAGCGCCAGTAAATAGATCATCAAACACTATACTAATGGAATTAAATCCATTATCTCCAATAGCATAACCAATTACAATACTTCCAAGTAAAATTATTATGGCTTTTCCAGTAATAGATTCGCGTAATACCTCAGATAGTTTTGTTTTACTTTGTCCCATCATTCCAAGAATTTTTTCATCGTTATCATAATCATTTGGAAGGGATTGTTTTTTTGATTTAAGTTGTTTAGATACTGCCAAATTTGTAAGAAAGATTGCAAGAATAAAGCTAACAGGTTCCAACACAGCCAAAACCGCTGTAAGATATCCTTCAGATGTTAGACCTTGATTTTTTAAAAATGATAAACCTACAGAAAAAGTAACTGCACCAACTGCACCATAAGTTGATGCAAGTGCATACGAATCAAAAATATTGAATTTTCCAAGACGTCTTAATATCTGATAATGATTAAGTGTGAATATTAGCGAAAGACCAATCGCAGTAAGCATTGGAATTAACATATTAGCAAATCCAGTATTTCTCATTTCCAATCCACCATGCAGACCTATTGCTGCAAGTAGATAGATTGGTAGAAATTCAGAAATTGCATCAGGCATTTTCAAATCAGATTTAATTCTAGCTGCTACAATTCCCAAAAGAAAAAACAGAACCACGGGGGTTAGAATATTTGCTTGAATTACCCCTAGAATATCCATTTGAATTAATAATTTGCATTTTCCCTCCCATAAAAATCAAAATACACGTAAACACAAAATACTCCAAAACAGATATAATTTATCAAATAAATTTTGGAAAACTAAAAACAGAATCATAATTTTTGGAAGGTTCGAATTTTCTAAATAAACAAGCATTCTCAGCAAATAAGAATCGAAGTCACGATATTATATGCAGAGGCAAATGAACACATATGAACAAAAAAATATTCATCGGAATTGCAATTGCTTTGGTAGTTGTTGCAATTGGAGTTGTGAGTGTAAAAGCAATGTTAGGCGATGCAAAAACAGAATTACCATATGAGGAACAAACTGAAAAAGTTGTAGGTCTTCAGGAAAAAATGGGAGTTTCAGAACCAGGAGAATCTGGAGAAAACGAATCAAATGAAAAACAACCATAATTAAAATAAATTTTTTAACCAATAATTTTTTTACAGATTATGATTATTTTGAATATATGTTTAAATTAGCACATATGTCTTTTTTAAGATTTCAGAGAAACACAAAAAAATAAAACTATTTAGTAATTGAAA